>JAFMRP010000219.1 GCA_017354095.1 Ktedonobacteraceae bacterium | reverse complement strand
GTCCTTGACGCTGCCGCCCGGGTTAAACATCTCCATTTTGGCCAGCACCAGCGGGGGGACGTCGCTGGCGATGCGGTTGAGGCGCACCAGTGGTGTATTGCCAATGGCCTCCAGGATGTCATGGTAGTAGTGCATGTTGCCCATCGCAGGCTCGGATGTATTATTCACGGACTTTTCCCTCATTGTACTTTTGATGAGATGACCAATTTGACGAAGATAGTATAGCACTATGAGAGGGAAACTTGAAATGTGGGGAACGAGGAGGCTCCCACGGGAGCCTCCTCGTTTGAATAACCGTACCGCGTAGTGCGGGTTCAGAGAGCTATTCTTTGTAAGGCATGTAAAAACGGAAATGACGTTGTGCGATCAGAGCAGCGAGTTTAGCTGGTAACGAGCGTGAGGGAGATGGCCGTTGCTGCGTGGCGAGTGATGTCGCGCTTGAGGCCGGATCTCTGTTGAGGCGTATAGGCGCATATTCCAGGATCGCCGGCGCTCCCACTCAGGACTGTCGATTTTGTCGGTGCTATCTGCGCCCCAGCGTTGAGAAGTCAGGGCCAGACCAATGAAAAAGCCAAGCAAAACGAGAATAGAAGTCATGATGATCTCCTCCTGGCAGACACACCCTATTCATCGAGGGTATATCACAAACGAATATACATTGCGTTGAGGTGGAGAGCGAGGAGAAGGTCAAAGCATGGGTTTTAGTCAATAAGAGACTTATTCAGTACTCGTAGAAAAGCACTGAGTAGTGATAGGGATTAGTGGCTATTTCTCGTCGCTCTACCGTGTCATCATGACGAAGGGTGGGGGTAGAGGGAGCGGATGTATTATGGGTGAAATCATCGCAAAATGCTTTTCTAAATCTAACGGTATCGAAAGTTATCTGTTACAAGCATACTCTTGTTGGCGATGAATGTCAATCTGATGAGCAGGTTATTTGACCGGTCAAGAGATTTTGTGTGTTGTGGTGTGTGAACTGCGCGTATACCGGGTGTAGTCGGTGAGGATACGCTGGATAATGGCATCGAGGTGATCCGCATATTTGCCTGGGATTGTCCACCTTTCGTACGCGCCGTTCCGATAGCCTATTTCGAGGGCCGCATTTCCACTTTTCACTTGCAGCATTGATTCTGGATCCTGGTTGTTGTGACCTGGATGGAAGGTTATATCTCCACCAAGAACATTCAGCGCTATCTTTTCCGTTTTTGCGTACTCGATCACAGTAGTGCTCCGCTTGCTTTTACTGCTCCAGCGTTCACACTGTACTATCCCTTCTGGCAGCAGGATCAGGGTGGCATCGACCATCCTTTTGCGGGCAAGCCAGGGGGAGCAAGATAGGGCCAGTGCTCCCAGCAAAACGGAGAGCAATGCCCAGGGGTGGTGAGCATAGAAAAGGAAGGGATTGAACAGAATGCTATCGTCGAGAAAGATAGGAAGAAACCAGATCAAGTAGCAAAAGAAAAAGATACCCAGAATGCATGAGAGAAGAGCCAGAATCCAGGTCAGATCTTTAGGCCGATAAATGGACCATATCTCTGGCGCATCGCCCTGGCGTACACGGTCAAGAATGGTGTGAGAGTCGAGCATCGCAGCACCTCAGCAAGACTTTGTACAGTTGACGATAGCTTATGTCTAGTGATGATAGCATATATCTGGCCCGAAAGGCAATTGGTGCTACTTCTGTCGCGAGCGTATCGCCTGAGGAATCTGCCCGTTATAGATAGTAAGGCAAGGTTCAGATTATTTGCAGGAGGAATAGAGAGATGAAACATCGTAGAATGGTGCTGATAGGCGCGGTAGTGGCGGTAGTGGTAGTGATGGTAGCGGCCGGTGCTGTATATGCATACAATTTCGCGAGCAAGGTCAATCAGCCGCATAAGGCGAGTGGTCCGGCCATCGATTGTGGTACCCAGGTGGCGGCCAGCGGGCTGCGCTCGTTCAGCATTGTGCCGGCTCAGACGACAGCAAGCTATAAGGTGCATGAGAATCTGATAATTCATAATCAGCCCAGCACCGATGCTGTTGGCAAGACGCAGGATGTGTCCGGGACGTTTAGCATTCGTACCAATCAAGCGCCGCTGGTAGCGGCGTTGAATGTAACAGTCAATCTAAGCACGTTGAAGACAGACGAGGCGATGCGCGACCGTTATGTGCGCAATAATGCCTTACAGACTGACGCGTATCCTAATGCGACCTTCGTCTCAACCTGCACACAGGGCATGCCAGCGAGTTATAGCGAGGGGCAGGAGATTACATTTAAGATGGTGGGCAACCTGACGATGCACGGTAAGACGAACCAGGAGATATTTTCGGTTGTGGGGAAGCTGTCTGGAGATACGGTGACGGGAACAGCCACGACAACGCTCTTTATGACTGATTTTGGTATTGAGCCGCCTAACCTGGCCAACGTGGCCATTGCCGAGGATCGGACGCAGGTCACGCTGGAGTTCATGGCGAAGGAGGGATAGGCGGGCTCAGCGTTTGATCGTGACGATCTTGATGTTATCGATGGTGTCGGGCAAGTGATCGGCGCCGAAGGGGAGATCGATCTGGACGGCGGCAAGGCCGGGTCGCGAGTTGAGATAGGCCAGTGCGGCATCGGGTGTGGCGCCGCGAATAGACTGGAGCCATTGATTGGTGAGATGGGGCGAAAGCGTGTAGACCCAGACGCCGTGTACAGGGACGCTGAGGTAGAAGATGCCGTCTTTGCCGGGCTGGGCAGCTGGCGGCGAGGCTACGAGATCCCCCTGCTGCTGGTAGTTGCTGTCAAGGGTCTGGACAGCCTGGGCCAGTAGGAGCTGCGAAGCGAGGTTCATGGCCTGGGCTCGGTTGTAGACAGAAACGCTCCCACTCATAGTGATAGTGATGTGCACCTGGTTGGCCTGATCGCCGACCTGTTTATCTGCGCTGGTGGTAATTTTGTAGGTGGGTTGCCCGGCCATGACTTCATCGGTTCGCAATTGCTGCTGGAACTGTTGCTCAAGTTTCTGCTGCAATTTGGCTACCTGGGCCTTCTGGGCGCCGTCCAGGTCGGACTGGCTCACGATATGGGTGGTCTGCGGATCAATGCCGCCGCTGAAGGGCGTGGAATTTCTGACCATCAGGGAGTCGTCGCAGCAATTTCCATCGATAGCGTGAGCAGGGATGTTGCCCGCGGTACCGGGATCGACAGCGACGGCAGGAACGCTGGCCCGGCCATTGTCGATGCCGCGTGGTGGAACATTGACGGCCTGTGTCAGCTGAACACGTACGCCGGAGGGCGTGGTCAGGACGAAGGCGGCTGGCAGGGAGACCGGCTGGAGGCCCTGGTTGATAAAGGTGAGCGTGCCGCGCGCTTGCGCTCCCGCTATGCTTTTTGTGCCAGTTGTCTGTACGGTTGTGCTGGCACTGGTGCTTTGCCGTAAGAGGCGATCGGGAATCGTATGAGCGACGAGGTCGGGCTGTTTGACCTGGGGAGAGGCAGTGAGCAGGTAGGTATCCTGGATGGTGCGGCTTTGTGGTGTGATGTAGATGGTGGCAACGGGTGGCATGCCGAAGACGGGAAAGCCGACGGGAAAGAGGCTATAGCCGAGCACGCGCGGCATGAGCAGAAGGGCGATCAGGGTGAGCGGCACGACGGCAGTAGCGAGTATCCAGGTGCGGTGGGTACGCCGGGTGGGGCGTGGTGTAGCGCGCAGTACAGGTTCTTCGGTGATACGCTGGCGATGTCGGTCCACAGTGCCAGCACGCGGGCGGTCGCGCGTCTCTCTGACCAGCGCGACTGGTATACCCTCTTCGCGTGGATGGCGCGGGGAAGGCTGTTCTTCGTGATCGGAAGCGGCAGGTTCGGCCTGGGGTAGTGGGAGGTAGCGTTCCTGTGGGTGGGGGGCAGGCGCGGGAATCTCCAGTGGTTCAGGTACGTGGCGAAGTGGGGCAGGAGGCGCGGTAAAGATATCTTCGGCATCTTCCACTTCGAGATTGGCGGCCAGGTCATCGTCCTGGAGTTGGACGTTTTCCAGTTGCGGCTCGTCTTCGCGGCTCTTGAGGGCCGCCAGAAAAGCCTCGCGCAATGCGGCGATGGTTGGGTAGCGCTCTTTGGGCTGTTTGGCCATAGCGGTGCGTACGACGGTATCCAGCTCGCCTGGAATGGAGGCATCGCGCAGGCTGGGTAGCGGGATCGCGTCTTGCAGGTGCATCTGGATGACGCGTACCTCATCGGGATCGTTATAGGGTAGTTCCCCGGTGAGCAACTGGTAGAGCAGGACGCCGAGGGCATAGATGTCGGTCAGGGGAGTTACGATGCCGCGAGTCTGCTCTGGCGCCATGTAGTGAGGGGTGCCGGGCACCTGATCGAGCGGGATGGGCTTGCCGGCCTGGGAGCTTTCGGCCTGGCGCATAGTGCGTACCAGGCCGAAGTCGGCCAGGTAGATGTAGGGTGGCCCATTGCGTCGTTCTTCGAGCAGGACATTGGAGGATTTGATGTCGCGATGGATCAGGCCCTGCTCGTGCGCGTATTCGACGGCATCGAGCAACTGTTGATAGATGGCGGCGACCTCATCAAGATCGGGCAGGGTACGGCGTAGGAAACTGGTGAGGGTGCCGCCATCGATAAAGGGCATGACGAGAAAGAGGATGTCTCGCTCGACGCCGAATTCGATCAATGGTAGGATGTGGGGATGGTGCAGCCGGGCAATGGTGCGTGCTTCGCGGGCGAAGCGGCGGCGCATATCTCGGTCAGCGGCATAGTCGCCGAGAATGACTTTGATAGCGACGCGCCGGCCAAATGCGGTGCGCTGGCGGCCTTCATAGACGGCTCCCATGCCGCCGACGCGAATGCGCCGGATGACATCATAGTTGCCGAGTTGCTGGCCTTCTAGTGAAAGCATTGGCTGCATGCATCCTTTCGTGATCTGGCCCCTACACTGCCAGTCATTACATCGTTCACAGAACGACTGCTAGTTTTCTAGCGGTTCAGTAAAGTCAATGCCCTTATAGATCTCTTCGATGGTAATGTCTACATCGATGCTGCGCAGTTCGACTTCCATGCTGGGGCCATACACGGCATCACTCCAGATTGTGCCATCCTCTTCGTCGCGCCTGTAGACTTCAACATGCTGAGCGAACTGGCTGATGAGTATAATCTCCTGAATGGTCGGACAGGCTTTGTATGCATCTAGTTTTGTGTTGCGGTCAATATCTTCTGTGCTGGGTGATAGCACTTCGACGACGATGCGTGGAGACACTATCAGCCTGTTATCACGACGTCGATCAGAGACGTCACAGGACACTGTCACATCGGGATAATAGTATTGTGGTTGACCGTTCGGTTTGCGTCCCACAAGCACCTGCATATCTGAGCCAAACACAGTACAGGGGCCAGATAAAAAATTGATATCGATGGCTGCGCGTACGTTAAAGCTTATCCGGTCATGTGCAGCAGAACCACCGGACATCGCATAGACGCGGCCGTCTATATATTGATACTTTATACTGATCGATTTGAGATTGAGCCGCAGATAGTCCTCGACGGACATCGGTTCGCCCCACAGGAGGCGCGGCTCCTGCTGTTCGGGATCAATAGCCATGTTGAAACCTCTTGTCTGCACTTCCATGTAACATCCATCAGCTCAAAATTCCATGTTTCTTTCATAAAGTATATCATCCATTGCCGGGCTGCGGGGTGTTCTGGCCGGGTGGCGTGGTCACCGGGCCGCTGGGACCGGGTGTTGGTGTAACGCCTGGAAGGGGTGCGAGATCCTGTATGACCACCTCGATCTGCGCGGTATCACCTGGCAGATTACCGCCGTTGGTTGAGATGGTGACATTCTGCACGCCCTTCATGCCTTTGATCGTCGTGTTTGCTTGATTAACGGTCATGCCGGCGACACTTTTGGCGACCTGTGTCTTGAAATCGTTCGGGAACTGGTAGACCCACAGTCCTTTTGAATCGACGATCAGCGAGACGCTTTTATCAGGGTTGACGCTCTGCACGCGTGATTGAGTGACCAGGTTGCCTTTGAGCGCGTAGCCTTCTCCCAGGTCCTGGGCAGCCTTGTCCTGCAGGAGTTTCATCACAATGCTCTGCATGCCCGCCTGATCGTAGGCGACAGCGTTACAGGTGACGGAGACGGTGACATCGACCGAGTTCACGTTGACGCCATGATCGCCTACCTGATTATTTCTGGTGACGGTGGCGGGGCAGCGTGATTGTGCGGCCAGTTGCTCGGTGGTTTTGATCTGGCTGGTCAGGGCGGCGTTGGCCTGCTGGGTGAGCTGGCCAGTCAGGGCGTTGACGGCCGAGTCATAGTCGCCCTGCTTGACGAAATTGTAGTCCTTTGGGTCCTGGCCGCCGGAGAAGGCAGCATTATTAATAACGGAGATGTCATTGTTTGCAGAGCAGCAGGATTTATTTACTGCTCCGGCGCGAATATTGCCATCTGTTCCGACTGTGTTTGCGCGGGCTGGAACCGTGGCTTTTCCGATGAAACCGCTCGTAAGGTTTGATGCGGGCATATTGGCCTGGGCGGTAGTAGTGAAAGTTACACCGTTGCTAGCAGGTATCTGCTGTCCAGCAGGAATGGTTTTGGGTGTGCTGGTACCGTTGAGAAAGGTAAACATGCCAGTTGCCACGGTTCCATTCGTTTTATTGTGACCGGTGGCTTTGACGGTTCTGGTATTTTTCTGGGCGGGCGAGGTCAGGGAGCGTGAGGTGACCTGGCGCTGGTTGGGATCGGCCTTGCCGGGGACAGCGAGGATGACATAGCTATTGGAGATGACTTTGTTGTCGGGTGTGATGGTAATTTTGGTCGTTGGTGAGCCCTTGGGCAGCATGCCAGCGATGGGGCCCATCTGGTTAGGATAGGCGTATGCGAGCGTGATGAGGATGCTGCTAACGAGCAGTACCGCGAGAAAGATGAGCAGGGCAGCGACCCACCAGCGGGGGCCTGCGCGACGTGAACCGCCGCCGCCACGGCCACTATCGCCGAAGCCGCCGCGCATGGGGGGCTGGCCCCCGCCGCCAGTAGTACGTGGGGTGGGTCCACCACCGGAGGCGCTGGCCGCGAGCACTTTAGCGCTATCGCGGCGCTGAGGTGCAGGTTCGGCCTGATCTGTCTCAACCGCGGGGCGGGGCGGCAGTTTAGCGGTGTTGCGGCTATGTACTGGCAGTTCGATGATATGAGGTTCAGGCGTGTTGGAGGCACGAGAAGTGGAAGGGGGAGCGTCCTGGCCAGCGGCATTCTGGTCTCCCGCAAGGGAGGGTTCTACATTTTCTGGTCTGGCGGGGTCGCCAGGTGAGAGAGCGTAATCGTCCTCGTCGTGGATGGGTAGTGCCCTGGAGTCATCCAGCGAGGTTTCGTAGAAGTCATAGTCATCGGGCAACTCGCGCGCATCTGAGTTTTGGGCGGCATCGTCCTGGCCACCCGTAAGGGGTGGCCTTACATTTCCCGGAGGGGGGGTAG
>JAFMRP010001073.1 GCA_017354095.1 Ktedonobacteraceae bacterium | reverse complement strand
CACTCCAGCAGCACAAAATAAAACACAGCGAGGCGCGAAGCGCCGAGAAGTCAAAATCAGCAAATAAAGCAAAGATAGAGAAAACCAACCATGCCACTAATGCACTTCGCACTGGGAGACCGCCTGCGCCTGCGCAAACCCCACCCCTGCGGCAGCTACGACTGGGAAGTCGTACGCCTGGGGGCAGACATCGGCCTGCGCTGCGAAAAATGCGGGCGCCGCGTCCTGCTGCCCCGCTCCGAAGTCGAGCGACGCGTCAAACAGGTCCTACCAAAACAGCCTCCCTCAGACGACGACTCCGACTACGAAGATCAATGACGAACCACAGCAGAGGTCAAGAAGTCCTGGCTATCTATTAGCCCAACATTACGCAAGGACACCCAAAAATGTTATACTTAAAAACACAATTTTTCTACCGCTCTCAACAAGGGGATTAAAGGGATAGCGCCATGGACCTGGTCTCACAAAGAGGAGGATACCTCACACTCTTAAAAAAACCGAGCTTTCTACGGCTCTGGCTGGCCCAACTCATCTCTATGACCATCTTCAACGCGGCAAACTATGCCCTGATCATCCTGATCGGAGGAGACGCAGACAAAGGCTCCGCGACCCAGATCGGCATCGCCATCATCTGCTTCAGCCTGCCCGCCGTTCTCTTTGGTGTGCCCGCCGGTGTGGTCGTCGACCACATGGATAAACGCCAGGTACTCTGGGGAAGCAACTGCCTGCGCGCCATCGCCACCCTCCTTTTCGTCATCTCCCTGATCTTCAACCGCGGCGCGCTCCTGCCCATCTACCTGCTCACCTTTATCATCTCAACCATCAGCCAGTTCTTCACCCCCGCGGAAGGCTCCAGCATTCCACTACTTGTCAATGAGAAAGAACTGGCACCGGCACTCTCACTATTTAACGTCACATTTATGCTCGCACAGGCGCTCGGCTACGTCCTGCTGGCTCCCATCCTGATCGCCCTGCTCCCCTCCTTCACCATCGCGCACATCAGCATCGACTCCGTCATCCTGCTCTACATCATCATCGGCATCCTCTATCTGCTGTGTGCCCTGCTCGTTGCAACGCTGCCCAAAGGCCCATTTGAGCAGCAGAATCAGCAGGATCAACAAAAGCGCCGCCAGACCGGGCCCATCGATACACAGACACTCGGCGCTATTAGCAACGTCTGGCAAGAGATGATACAAGGATGGAGCTTCGTTCGCAGCAATAAAGCGCTCTACCTGGCCGTCATCCAGCTCTCCTTCGCCGGAGTCCTGATCCTGGTTATCGGCGAGATCGCCACACCCATCGTTACCGACCTGCTCTTTCTGAATGCCAACGCTATGGCCTTCGTCTTCGCTCCCGCAGGCATTGGCCTGGTAGGAGGCTCCGTACTGATGCCGCGTATCACAGGGTACCTGGGTAAAAAACGTACCGTCTTCTCTGGCACGCTGCTCCTGGCCATTGTAGCCGCGCTGCTGCCGTTATCCACCCTGCTGGCTCACGCCCTGCAACCCCGGGGCTGGAACACCAACCCCCTGCTGCTCCTGGTTATCGCGCTACTGATGTTACTGGCGGGCCTGGCCCTGGCAGCCGTCAATATGCCCGCGCTGACCGCCATGCAAAAACTCACACCCGACTGGATCAAAGGCCGCGTCCTGGCTCTGCAGCTGGTACTCTACAATGCCGCCTCTATCCCGGTCATCCTGTTCATCGGCGCCGCTACCGACATCTTTGGCATCGACCATGTACTCTACATTCTGGGAGGCTGTTCCCTGGCCTTCGGCCTGTGGGGCCTCTACTACGAGGGCAAAATTCCAGCCCAGCCTCACGCCAAAACAACGCAAGAACAGCCAATCTCGGAGGAGCAAGAGATTATTACACCTCAAACTCATTGACTGATCAAATTACTCGCTCTACAATAGAGTCAGGCATACCTATCAGAATTTATGAGCGGAAACTCAGGCACTATGTTTTCTGACACACAATTGCTAGAGCAAATTACGCCGTATCAACCCTGGCTGATCATCTCCGGGGTCTTTATCCTTTTCCTGCTGTTACGCATCTCACGCAAACACCTGCGCCAGCGCGTCGACGAAATTGGCTACAGGCTCATGCGTGAACGAGGACTGCTGATCTGGTTCTGGCTGAATGCGCCCGGCGTCATCATCCATGAGCTGAGCCACGCCCTGATTGTGCTGCTCTTCCGACCCTTCGGCTTTCGCATCACCAGCATCACACTCTTCCGCATCAAACCTGTCGTGCAGCGCAACCCCAACGGTCGCGTTATGCGCAGCGGCGGCCGGCAATCACTACAACTGGGCGAAGTGCAATATGTGCGCCCGCAGGGACGCATTATGAGCTACATCGGCGATGGCGTGAGCGGCATCGCACCACTCTTTGGCGGTATCGCCATGCTCACCGTCCTCTACTGGGTCGCGACCGGCTACAACCTCTGGGACTTCCCCATTGACGCTTCCAGCCATTCGCTCCAGGTGCTGCGCCCGGGCTGGCCATGGTGGACCCTGACCTTCACGCCCTACCTTATCCTCACCGTCACCTCCGAACTCTGGCCCAGCCGCCAGGACTGGCGCGGCGCTCGCTGGCTCGTAATGGGACTGGCGCTATTGCTCATACTGGCAGTACTTCTGATCTGGTACATCGATCTGCTTGAACCGGTGCTCA
>JAFMRP010001072.1 GCA_017354095.1 Ktedonobacteraceae bacterium | reverse complement strand
CACGCGCGGCAGGGCAGCCGACTCAGCCAGGGTAAAGAAGGCAAAGAGGGTGCCCTCTATCAACGCAACCAGGTAGAGTTGTATATCGCTCAGGTAGCCCAGCCAGAGTGCCAGCGGGATACTGCCGAGAGCGAGCGCACGACCCGTATCGCAGAGCAGCATGAGCCGCTTACGATCCCAGCGGTCCACCAGTGCTCCGGCTGGCAGCGTCACGATGAGCCTGGGCAGGCTGCGCACGGCAGTCATGAGCCCAGCCTGGGCGGGCGAGTGGGTCAGAGCGAGTATGAGCAGCGGAAAAGCCACCAGCGAGACCTGTGAGCCAACTCCAGAGATGGTCTGGCCGCTGAGCAGCAGCAGGTAGTCGCGATTGCGCCAGAGCGATAGGGGCCTGTGCAGGGGCCGATCTTCGCGCGCCTCACTGGAGATATCCGCGTTGGTAGACATAAATGTTTGCTCCTGTCATGATTATTCAGAACGATGGGTAAGCGTAAAAAAGCAAAAGGGGACATGCTCACTCACTGCTGATGACAGGACGCACCGGGCAACGAGGAGATGCCCGGGCAAACTCGCCAGAAAATGCGCGAAGAGACGCGTCGAAGCGTTGTTAACGGGGAGAAGGAAACGCTTCTCGAAAGCTTACATGTGCCACAACTCGCCGCACAGGCACTGGCGTGATTGCCCGTGCGGCCGCACACTCATTTGAATGATTGCTGGTGACATAGGTATATCCTGATGAACTATTCGCGATTATCAAATCGCTTTGAAGAAAGTAGCATTATCCAGGCTATGTTGTCAAGTCGTTCTCTGTCATTTTATTTTTGGGGAAATTCATTTTTTAGCCAGTAAAAGCTTGATTTTTATAAAATCTTTATGTAATGTATATTATATACATCGTTTTTTCATATCTTACGTGCAAGATGCCGTTAAGGAAGCGTCCAGTTTCTGGACCTTCGCCGCAGAGAAAGGAGGCGGATCTGATACAGGCCAGAGAGAAATACTGACACGTCAGCAGAAGATGTATCCTTATCGCTACCATTGTGCCAGCAAGACACTAGCCAGACAAGGAGCACCAGTATGCAGAAGGTATCCCTGCGCAAAGTGAAACCCCCGATCAGTAATTTACATGAGGATAACGAAGAGGTCCTCCACTTTTCCTTGCAGGGCTTATTACCGCCGGGACATACTTTAGCCTTAAATACCGCAATTGGAACACTCTCTCTTCTCGTTTGCAAGCAAGACCGTCCCCACATGCTGATGGAACAGCAGTTTACCACCAGCGAAATTTGCGTCCTGATGCCGTTATTAGAATCCTATCCATATTACTGTCCCTATGAAGTGCTGCTCGCCAGCTTTAACAGTGGCCGGGTCACGGAGTCGACCATCGAGCGCTGTCGCCAGCGGTTGCAGGACGCGCAGGAGGCGGGTGTGTGGGATCAGGAGATGCGGCCCGTACGCAACGTGCTTTCGCGCACGCGGCTGAAGACGCGTACTTTTGGCATCGAAATCTCGTCTATTCTGGAGACGGGCTACATATTAATGTATATGAACAAACACCTGGAATAAAGGCGCCATCAGAGCGGGGTACCCGGGGTGCGTAAGCGGTGAATTTTGATAGCCGCCAGGAGTGGAAAGCGATGCTGCACCTGCTCTAAATCGAGATTGCAAAGCTTATGCAAACGCTCCATGCGCTGCAGCAGGGTATTGCGATGAACCTGCAGTTGTGTGGAGGTGCGGGTCACGTTGCCGCCACAATCCAGGTACATTTCGAGGGTATCTAGCAGGTTGGTCTTTTTGCGTTGATCATAGGCCACGATCGCGGCAACCTGTTCCTGATACTGGTCGCTTAGCGTATCCTCGTGAGCAAAGCGATAGAGGTAGCGATAGGCCCCCAGGTCATTGAAGTGTACGCAGTTGCCGGAGCGCTTCAAAAACTGGCTGAGTTTCAGGGCCTCGCCGGCCTCAGCGTAGCCACGTCGATAGTCGGCGACAGTGTCGCAGGCATTGCCGATACCTGCCGCGATCCCCACCTGCCATTCGCGTCCCAGGTGGCGCAGGAGATGATCGAGCCAGGAAGCGATCTCCCGAACGCTGCTATCATCCTCCAGGGAGAAGAGGCAGACCAGCAGGTTATCGTGCTCTTCGACCAGCGAGCCGGGATAGCACTCCTGCACATTCTGCTGCAGGCGGTTACTCAGGGCCTCGACGCGCTCTCGCCGCTCCTCTGGCGTTACCTCTCGCGCGTGCCAGTCTACCTCCAGGTCCGATAGCTCAACCACAGCCACGACATGCGGCCTGGCCAGGTCATATCCAAGCAGATAAGCGCGGCGCTGCAACGACTCATCCCCGCCCGTCGACAAGAGATCTTCCATAAACGCCTTCACGCTGGTCTTCTGCGCGAGCGCCTGTTCTTCCAGAGAGAGGCGATATTTAATGGCTAGAGCTGCCTGATTAGCAATAGTCGCGAGCATCAGCAGTTCATCACTGCTGCCCTGCCATGGGCTGCTGAAATAGCAATTCAGCAGGCCGATCTGTTCTGTACCTGTCAGCAGTGGCAGTGGCAACAGCGTGTTCCATTGCACGTTGCGGAGAGGATTCAGCTGATCCAGTTCAGCAGTCGTAAAGTGTGGAGGCTGGCCACGGGCGGCAGAGTCGCACAGGCGCTCCCAGAGCTGCAAGTCAAC
>JAFMRP010000218.1 GCA_017354095.1 Ktedonobacteraceae bacterium | reverse complement strand
CAAGCCAGTACAGCTTGTCTACTCCCGCCAAGATGACCTGCTGGCCGGCAATCCCGCCCCCCAGATCTTTCTGGAGGTCACGCTGGGCGCGAAACGCGATGGCACGCTGACGGCCCTCAAAGCGCGCGGCGTCTTCGACTCGGGAGCCTACCCGGGCGCGTCACCGGGCCTCGGCGGCTTCCTGCTCTCCAGCGTCTATCGCTGCCCCAATGTCGATATTCGCGGCTACGAGGTGCTGACCAATAAGGTCGGCGTCGGCGCCTATCGCGCGCCCAACGCGCCGCAGGTGACATTCGCGCTCGAAGCCACCGTGGACGAGCTGTGCCGCAAGCTGCAGCTCGATCCCATCGCTTTCCGCCAGAAGAATGCCTTCAAAGAGGGCGATCTGATGCTCAGCCAGCAGCCCTGGCCCCCCATCGGCCTGCTTGAATGCCTGGAAGAGACCAGAAAACATCCACTGTGGGCCGAGCGCGAGGCAAACAAACAGCCGCCAGAGCATTTGAAAGGCTGGAAGGTTGGCTATGGTGTAGCGGCTGGTGGCTGGCCAGGCGGCTATGAAGGATCGGCTGCTGTCTGTCGCCTGGAGTCAGACGGTACATTTACGATTGTGGTTGGCGCGGTGGACATCTCTGGTGCTGATACGTCGATGGCGCTGATCGCAGCCGAGGGCCTGGGCACCTCCGTCGATTCGGTGGTCGTCGCGCACGACAATACGGAGACGATGCCGTACAGCGGCGGCACAGGCGGCAGCAAGACGACCGTCTCGCTTGGTCCGGCTGTGCTGGCGGCGGCACGCGATGCTCGCCAACAGATTATGACCGTAGCCGCCGATATGCTGGAGGCCGCAGTCGATGATCTGGAGATTACGGATAAGAGCGTAGCGGTCAAGGGCGTGCCGGGCAAGAGTGTAGAGTTGCAGGAGGTGTTCCGCACCTCGCTGCGCGCCGGCACCAAAGTTGGACCAATCACCGGACGCGGCAATACGCCCGCTCCCGTGGGTGCGCCGATGTTCACGGTCCACGTGGCGAAAGTGGCCGTCGATCCCGATACAGGCGAGACGCGTGTGCTGGATTACCTGGCGGTACAGGACGTTGGCCGCGCGATCAACCCTGGCGAGGTGGAAGGCCAGATCCAGGGCGGTGTCACACAGGGCATCGGCTGGGCGCTACTCGAAGGCTTTGAGTACGACGAGAACGGCCAGCTGCTGACCACGACGCTGATGGATTACGCGCTGCCCCACAGCCAGGATGTGCCGAACATCACGTCGCTGCTGGTCGAGGTGCCATCACTGCAGGGCCCGTTTGGGGCCAAGGGTGTTGGCGAGCCTCCGGTGGTGCCCGTGTCCGCCGCAATCTCCAATGCCATTCAGGACGCGGTCGGCGTGCGCATGAATACCATTCCAATGACAGCCGAACGAGTCTTTACCGCCATGCACAATGGCTAACTAACTTTTTTACGATGACGCGACGTGTTACCCACACGTCGCGTCATCATAAAACTCCCTGTGATATACTAAGACTGTTCTCACAACAGCATTTTTCTTCCGTGTTCTACAGCGAAACCTGGTCCTCAATCACTTACGTTCTCCTTTCGTAAGCGCTGATGGTATGTACCAGTCGCCAATGCAGGCGTTATTCATGGATCAGGAGCGCGAGTTATGATGCCGTCCCACCAGTCACCAGAAGATTTCACGATAACACCACCTGGCAGCGAAGGTACACCAGCTCCGCCAGCGATTGGCATAACTCCACCGCAAGTGCTGGCGCGCGACGCCGCCGAAGGACGACGTGGAGCCGCCTGGCGCCTCCTACATTGGATCATAGAAGGCAATCCGCAGGCCTTTCTCGCCATTTCCAGCCTGGATGACGATCGCCTGGCCAGGCATATGCTGGAATTCATTGCCCTGGGCACGTGGGCGGGCAAGCCATTCGTCGTACCCGCTTCCCTGCGCTTACCCCTGGCACGTACCCAGTTGCGTACGCTCTTTCTCCCCGGCTCTGGCATGGATACACTGCGCGCCGAACGCGTCCTGCTGGCAGGCCTGCACGACCGGCGAGCGGCGGTGCGCGAGAATGCCGCGCAGACCCTGGGCCTCATGGGCAGAGCCAGCGCGGTTGCTCCCTTGATCGAGACGCTGCGAGATCCCGTCATCACTGTACAATGGCAGGCGGCGAAAGCCCTAGGGCAGATCGGCAGTGAGGCAGCGGTCCCGGCGCTGCTAAACATGCTGCACACCGCAGACGAACAGCTGGCCGGGCAGGTCAGCCACGCCCTGGTACAGATTGGACCGGCGGCGGTCCCGGCGTTGCTGAAAGAGTGCGATAGCCCTTCTCCCTGGATACGCTGGCACTGCATCCGCATGCTGAGCGAGATCCACGACTATCGGGCCCTGCCCACACTGGTGCAGGCCCTGCGCGACACCAACCATTCCATAGCCTGGCTGGCGGCCAGAGGGCTCACCCGCTATGGCAAATGGTGCATCGAACCAGTACTGCGCCTGCTCATACTGACGGAAACTTCCCCCTGGCTGGTCGAAACAGCTTCCTATCTGCTGCACGACATCTACACGCGTGACCAGAAGTTCAAGCCGTACCTGGAGCCGGTCGTACACAGTATGCACGACGTCGCCTATCGCATCGGTACGCCGAACGCGGCCCGCAAAGCCCTTACCCGGCTCACCTCCGACGGGCTGATCGCGACTCCATCCTGATCGCCCCGGCCCAGGGGACATGTAAGGCCACCCCTTGCGGGCCGGCTTGCGGGTGGCCGGCTCGCGCCCGACCGATTCCGTGTCTCCACCCCCACCCTTACCCATCGCCCAACCATGCTCCCCAGATTGGTACTCCCCATTTACCATTCCTATGCCACTCCATTTTGCTATTGGTACCACATTTCCGCCTTTCGATACATCTTCATTTTATGATCTTACCTGGATTGAAGCGAAAAAAATCGCGATTATTTGCTTTTTTTACCCATCACCACGACTTTTCGTTGCTCGATACAGCGTTATAACTGCGCGATACTATGAATAAAAGACCTCTTGAATCTCAAATGGTCCTTTGCATATTTCCACGATTGGCACTTCACTTTTCCTCGATTTACTCTTAGTCTATGTTTAGATGGCGTCATTGTTGCTTTTTGAGTAGATGCGTTCTTGTGGTTTTGTGTGATCATTTATTTGAAGGAGTGTTTCCTCATGCACAAAAATGTAGGGCCCTCCCTTGCGGGGGGCCGGCAGCTAGCCCTACTACCCACCCTTCTCACCCTGCTTGCAATGCTTGTGGCTGCCTGTGGCAGCTCGGGTGGCCCATCCACCAGCGGCCAGATGGCCCCACCAGATAAGCAGGACTTCCGCTACTCGGTATCCGCGATTGACGACTTCGGCTCGCTTGATCCACCGCTGATCCAGAGCGCCACCGATGCCTACGCCGTCCAGACGATCTTCACCGGGCTGGTGCAGTTTAAGAACGATGGCACGCTGGTCGACCAGCTGGCTGCCTCGCATACCGTCTCCAGCGACGGGTTGACCTACAGCTTCACCCTCAAGCCCGGCCTCAAGTTCAGCGATGGCTCCCCCCTGACCGCTAACGACGTGGCCTACAGCATCAACCGCGCCATCAGCCCGGCCACCAAGTCCCCCGTCGCCGGCTACCTGAAGCTGCTCAAGGACTTCGACAAGGTCAACAGCGGGAAGATGGCGAGCGCCATCGGCGATAGCCTGATCGTCAAAGATGACATGCACCTTGATATCGTCATCTCCAAGCCGGCGGCCTACTTCTTGCAGACCCTGACTTATCCGACCTCCTACGTGGTCAACAAGAAGCTGATCGACAAGTACGGTGACAAATGGACCGATCACCTGAACGAGGGCGCGGGCGATGGCCCCTTCATGGTCAGCAGCTACAATCACACCAAAGGCCTGGATGTAGTGCCTAATCCCAACTACTATGGCACCAAGCCCAAGCTGCAAAAGCTACAGTTTCTCTTCTCGGGCGATACCGACACCACCTACAAGGCCTACCTGAGTAACCAGTACGACTACGCGGGCGTCCCGTCCGCCAACCTGGATGAAGCCAAGACGCGCCCGGATTACCACGAAACCCCGGCTCTGGTCATCAGCTACCTGAGCATGAACTACCTCTCCAAACCGTTTGATGACATCAATGTACGCAAAGCCTTCTCGCTGGCCATCGACAAAGATCTGCTGGTGCAGAGCGTGCTCAAGGGTGCACAAACTCCGACCAACCACTACGTCCCTGAGGGGATGCTCGGCTACAATAAGGATCTGAAAGGTCTTGATGGCACGACAAGCACCAAGGCCAACGTGAACATGGCCAAACAGTTGTTACAGCAGAGCAGCTATGGTAGCGCCGCCAAGCTCCCGCCCATCACCTTCACCTACTACACCGGCAGCCCGACCGTGAAAAACGTCGTCACCGCGCTGGCGCAGCAGTGGCAGGATACGTTGGGCGTCCAGGTGAAAACCTCCGCTGTCGATTTTAACAAGCTGATTAGCCTGGAAAACTCGACCACCGGCAACTCCGGTCCCTTGCAGCTCTGGTACCTCGCCTGGCAAGCGGACTATCCCGACCCACAGGACTGGCTGAGCGTCTTCTTCGCCAAGGGCGGCGACTACAACCAGTTCAACTTTGGCCAGAACACTGGCGCCAATGCGTCACAACAGCAGGCGATCCAGGACCAGCTGGCCCAGGCCGATACCACCCAGGATCAGAACCAGCGTGTCCAGATGTATAATGACGCCGAACAGAAGATCTCCGACCAGGCCGGCTGGATTCCTCTGTACCAGAACAAAGCTCACACGCTGATCAATCCCAAGCTGCACGGCTTTGTGGACACTCCGCTGGGCATCACCGCACCCGATGCCTGGGGCGACGTCTACTTCACCACGTAAAACATCCGCAACACACATCTACCTTCTCCCTGGGAAATGTAAGGCCCCCCTTGTGGGGGGCCGGCTCTCCCTGTCCTCCCATCTCCTCTTGTGGGTAGCTTCATAAGTCCTTAGGAGGCAGCGACGGACGGACCTGTAGGGGCAGGGGGTGGTGGTGTTGGGAGGCGGGGCCATTGAGGCTGCCCGTCGTGCCCTCACTGCATCCACACTGATCTGCAACCCCACCGAGGGCAGCCTCAAGGGCTGCCCCTACAGATTCCGGGATCCCTCCCAAAAAACCTACGCCTCCATAAACTCATGTATAAAAGATCGTAAATGGTCCTGTCTATAATTTTATAATTGGTGCTTCACTTCCATCTAATTTCTCGTTATTATATAATCAGGGGAGGTGTTATTCGATAAGGACACGTCTGATATTCGCCTGCGCGCCATTTTTTTCTTCGCACGCCAGGGATTTACTGTTGGATGCCTGTCCAATTTCTTCATTTCACACTACACATCCACGTGATGTAGCACAACCATTTATTTGAAGGAGTACTTCTTCATGCAAGGGAGTAAAAAGCTCCGGGTAGCTCTGCTACCCACCCTTCTGGCCCTGCTCGCGCTCTTCGTCGCAGCCTGCGGCAGCTCGGGTGGTCCATCCACCAATAGTGGTCAGATGGCCTCACCGGATAAGCAGGTCTTCCGCTATCCCGAGTCGGCAATCGACGACTTTGGCACGCTTGATCCGGCACTGGTGCAGAATGCCAGCGATTCCGTTGCTATCCAGACGATCTTCACCGGGCTGGTGCAGTTTAAAGACGATGGCACCGTGGTCGACCAGCTGGCCGCCTCGCACACCGTCTCCAGCGACGGGCTGACCTACAGCTTCACCCTCAAGCCCGGCCTCAAATTCAGCGATGGCTCTCCCCTGACCGCCAACGACGTGGCCTACAGCATTAATCGCGCCATTATCCCGGCTACCAAATCACCCGTCTCAGGCTACCTGAAACTGCTCAAAGACTACGACAAGGTCAACAGCGGGAAGATCCCGAGCGCCATCGGCGATAGCATTATCGTCAAGGATGATACCCACATCGACCTGGTCATCTCCAAGCCGGCGGCCTACTTCCTGCAGACCCTGACCTATCCAACCTCCTATGTGGTCAACAAAAAACTCATCGATAAGTATGGTGCCGAGTGGACCAATCACCTGGACGAGGGCGCAAGCGCAGGCCCCTTCAAGGTCAGCAGCTACAACCATAGTAAGGGCCTGGACGTGGTGCCAAACTCCAACTACTATGGCACGCAGCCCAAACTACAGAAGATCCAGTTTATCTTCTCGGGCGATACCGACACGACCTACAAGGCCTACCTGAGCAACCAGTATGACGTGGTGGGCGTCCCTGCCGCCAATCTGGCCGATGCCCAGACGCGCAAGGACTACCATACTAACCCTTCTCTGTCCATCAGCTATCTGAGCCTGAACTATCTCTCCAAACCCTTCGATGATATCAACGTGCGCAAAGCGTTCTCGCTGGCGCTCGACAAAGATCTGCTGGTGCAGAGCGTGCTCAAAGGCGCGGGTATCCCCACCAACCACCTGCTCCCAGAAGGTATGCCTGGCTACGCCAAGAACCTGAAGGGCGTTGATGGCACTCCGAGCACCAAGGCCAACGTTGATATGGCCAAACAGGCGCTGGCCGCCAGCAGCTATGGCAGTGCCGCCAAGCTCCCGCCCATCACCCTCACCTACTACACCGGCAGCACCACGGCCAAGAACCTGATCACCGCGATCCAGCAGCAGTGGAAGGACGTGCTGGGCGTTGATGTGAAAACCACCGCCGTCGAGTTCTCCAAACTGGTAGAACTGGAAACTTCCACTCATGCCAGCTCCGGCCCGCTACAGGTATGGTACCTCGCCTGGATCGCGGACTATCCCGATCCACAGGACTGGCTGAGCGTCTTCTTTGGCAAGGGCGCCGACTATAACGACTTCAACTTCGGCCAGAACAACGGTTCAGCCGCTTCCCAGCAGCAGGCGATTCAGGACCAGCTGGCTCAGGCTGACGTCACCCAGGACCAGAACCAGCGCCTGCAGATGTACAACGATGCCGAGCAGAAGATCGTTGACCAGGTCGGCTGGATTCCCATCGACCAGGGCAAGAGCAATGTCCTGATCAATCCCAAACTGCATGGCTACGTGGAAAACCCTCTGGGTGTCCACTCACCCGACAGCTGGGGCAACATCTACTTCACTACGTAGTTACACGACCCAGCAACAGTAAAGCCCGGCCTGGAGGGACGGCGCATCGATGCGCCGTCCCTCTTTGCTTTCGTCGAACCACCCCTCACTTCCCTTCACAACATCACGACTAACACTTCACTTTTTCATCTAATTTCGATATGATATATAATCATAAAAATATCTTTGCAATAAAAATCGGGAGTCTTTATCTATGCCCAAGGGAAATGTAGGGCCACCCCTTGTGGGGGGCCAGCAAGCCACACACCAACATGTAAGGCCACCCCTTGTGGGGGGTCGGCTCCGCAAACATGT
>JAFMRP010001071.1 GCA_017354095.1 Ktedonobacteraceae bacterium | reverse complement strand
TGACGACTCCGCACCGCAAGATCGAAGAGCTAGCGCCGCTGCACACCAGCGCGCTGGAGCGTGATCCGCTGTTTTATGGGCACCTTGCTCCCTGGTACTTCGCCAAGGGAGAAGTCAGGGACCACAGGTTGCTGTTTGTCGCGCACCTGGCCACCAGTGAGTTCAGCGAGTTCCGCGAGGCCGCGTGGGCATTGCTGCAGCAGCTCGCCCCTTACGAGGTCGCGCGCGTGCTGGACCACGCCAAGCGGGTTATCGGTAAAACGCCGCGCTCGCTGCGGGGAGCAATCACACACTACCTGAAGTCGCGTGAGGGCAACCCGCGCCAGTTTGATGGAGCAGCTATGCGCGCGCGCAACGATCTGAAGCACCTCTATGCGAGTTTGCGTCTCAAGCCAGGTCCGCGTGCACAGGCGATTCTGTTCGACGAGCAGCCGCCCGCAGACAGTCCGCTCGCCATGCTCAAGCAGCTGGCAAAGGCGGAGAGCGCGGACGAGCAGGCGCGGATCATTCTTGACGCCAAGATCCCGTACACCACGGCGATCGGCGCACTCAAGCAAGTGACGCCCGCGCTGCTGGTCGCATTGATCAACGCCATGAGCCCGCAGGAAGTGATCAACAACATGGCGGCGCTCAAGCGCAGAGGCGCACTGGACAACAAAGATGTCAAGGCGCTGATCGATGCCAAACTGGCCGAGGCAGCCAACGACAAGCGTGTCTCGACCATGAAGACCAAAAAGGCCATCGAAGTGGCCAAGCTGGACGTCGAGACCGAGCGCACCTTGACCGAGGTAACCGACAAGCGCGTCGCCGACAAAGTCGAGATCAAGCGCCCGACGGCGCTATTCATCGACAAGAGTAGCTCGATGACCCAGGCCATCGAGGTGGCCAAGCAGCTCGCGTCCCTGATCAGCGCGGTAACTACGGCCGACTTCCACGTCTACGCATTTGACACGGCGGCCTTCGAGGTCACGGTCAAGGTAGATGCCGGTCAGCGGCCCACGCTGAGCGATTGGGAGAAAGCGCTCAAGTTTGTACGTGCCAACGGCAGCACGAGCATCGGCTGCTCTCTGGCGAAGATGCAGCGCGATAACGTGTACGCAGAGCAGCTGGTGATCGTCACCGACGAGGGCGAGAACACGGCGCCCTACCTGCGCCACGCCTGGAAGGAGTACGCGCAGGCACTGCACACCGCACCAGCGGTGATCATCGTGCAGGTTGGTGGCTCGTATGATCCCTTCTACAACGGCTTGCAGAGCGAGGGTATCGAGGTCACAAGGTACCGTTTTGGGGGAGATTATTACAGCCTGCCGAACGTGCTTCCCCTGCTTGCCATGCCGAGCAAAGCCGAACTGGTTGAGCTCATCATGCAGTACGAGTTGCCGAAAAGGCCGAAGGCAACAATTGCAGTGTAAGGAGGGGATGGTGCATAAGGAGATCAACGCCGTCGACCTGGCATTTGTTGTTGATACTACTGGCAGCATGGGCGGTCTCATTGAGGCCGCCCAGCGTCAGATGATCAATATGATGCAGCAGCTGGCCCAGGCCGCCGATATCCAGCTGCGGCTCGGTGTTGTGGAATATCGCGACCACCCGCCGCAGGACAAAATGGTCTATCGTCTACATAACTTTACCGCGGACCTGCAAAAGGCCCAGCACACCTTGCAGGGGCTAAGGGCCGATGGAGGGGGTGACGCGCCGGAAGCAGTATTCGATGGGATTGTGGCAGCCTGCCGCGAGCTGGCATGGCGCAAGCATGCCCGGCGCCTGGGAGTGCTGGTAGGAGATGCGCCACCACATGGGCTGGGAACGAGTGGAGATCGTTTTCCCAATGGCTGCCCATGCGGTGAGACGATAGAGAGCGTGACCCGGCTCGCCGAGGAAACGCTTGTAACCTTTCATGCCATCAGCCTGACACCCCAGGCCAACGACGCATTCCGCACGATCAGCGGTCTGACGGGTGGGATGTTCTTCACGGCGCAGCAGGCCAACGCAGCCATTGAGCGGCTCACCAGCATGCTCAAATCTGAGTTTAGTGACCTGGAGCTGGATAAGAACATCCTGGCTACCTGGCAGAAAAATCCGGATATCAGCATTGAGGAGCTAGCAGAGCAGACCGAGAGCAGCCGCCACGCGGTCTCAGCTTCTTTTGTACGACTGCTCTCGCGCAGCCTGATAGAGGTCCCTGTGGCACAGTAGATAGGCGGGAAAGGAGGTCCTGCTGGGGGCCTCCTTATCCTGATTACTCAAAATGCAAAAGTTTGTAACCGGGGATATCGGGATCTTCTTTTCTGACCACTGCCACATCGGTGATTTCCACGATGACGATCTCCGTCAGGATCGCGATCTCCCCCGAAACCAGGTGTCCGGTCAGGCTTTTGTTGCCGGACTGCGCCGCCGTCAGGTGCACGTGTATCGAGGGCTGGTCGTCCAGGTAAGCGATCGTTCCTGTGCCAAAATATTCCAGGGGCTGCCTGTACTCAAGCTCCACATCCTTGACCTCATTTTCGCCTTCACCAAACGTCATGCTAATCAGCTTGAGGTTTTTAAAGCCGCCAAGGAGGGTGGGGATATAGCCCGCCCGGATGCCTTTTTCAACAAGAAACTGGTGAACGCTGCTGACCAGTTCATTGCCGGGCTTAAAGCGTGCAATAAAAGTTCTACCCTGCCGGCCTTCAGTCGCAA
>JAFMRP010001070.1 GCA_017354095.1 Ktedonobacteraceae bacterium | reverse complement strand
TATTGGTATGTAGCGTTCCCGTCAACCCCAATCCATAGCCACCCATGGCCCAGCACACAATCGAGGCTATCCACTGCTGAAAACCACCCAGCAAACCCAGGCGGCTGATCAGCGCGCTTCCCGCAGGCCCCGTCGTGCCCGCGCCATGCCCACGCCAGAGCCCCACGCGCTCCGGTTGCGTCCGCTGAATCGCATCAACTATCATCGCGTACGCTTCATCCCACGAACACGGCTCCCACCTGTCTTCTCCCCGCTCACCCACCCGGCGTAGCGGACGCAACAACCGCCTGGGATTCTCAAAAATCTCCTGCGTTGCCCGCCCCCTGATGCATAGAAATCCCCTGCTATCCGGGTTATGCACGTCGCCCTTCAACGACACAAGCTTATTTCCCTCAACCTCAACCGTCATACCACACTGCGTCGGCAAACAATTCATAGGACACATCGTCGTAATCTGCCGTCTTTCGCTCATATCTCCTCCTTCGCGCCTCTTTTAATACCTGAATATCCACACTCTTAATAATAATATATTAAGCCGATACACACACCATAACCAGGAGCCAATATATAAGATCTCGCCAGAGCCACTACCCGCCTGCGCCCATACACGCCTGCACCTATGTAGGGACCTGCTTTAGCGCGTCCAGCGATTTATCGCTGTATACACACTTTTTATTCTTTTTAACTTTCACACTCAAAATGCACATCTATTAACTACTACAAACATGTACGCTACACATCCATCAATATCACCTAATCAATACTCAGATCCTTTTTCTCTCTGCCAACGCCTCCAGCTATTCCAGGCAACACTTCCTATAACCTCCAATTGCGCCTTCACTCCCACAACCAGAGCCTCATCTGATAAACTAAAACACTGGACAAATGCCTCATAAATGATCTGTCTCAAAGCGTCTGGAGAACTGGCTTCATTCAGTCGCCCAAGAATCACATCGACCTCTGGCTCATACTCATCTTTGGGCGCTCCCATCTTTACTAGACCTATGAGATCATACTCCGCTAGCAGTTGGACCAATGCTTCGTAAAACTCTCCATACTCCCGCTTGAGTTTGCGACGCTGCTCTTTTGATGACAAACCTTCTTGCCTTTCTATATATATTTTGGCTATATGAATTCTACCATTCTCCCTCATCCTGCGCAGCCGAACCTAATGCTCACGTTGGAACACCCGCGCAAAGTATAACCCATCCGCTACCCGCGAACAACCTTCCCACAGAACAGCTATGCAAACACTCTTCCCCAATTCCCATTAAAACCACCTTTGCTCGTCAAAACCCGAACAATCAGGCTCAATTCTGACCTCATGAGCCTGTAAACTACGTACAGAAACGTTATTGTTTGGAGGAAGGAACCATGTCAGGAATAAACGATTTCGATTTTCTGATTGGCAGTTGGAACGTGCACAACAGACGCAAGACGGGAAAATCTTTCTGGGCCAATCACGAGCCCGAGGAAGAGGCCACGTGGGAAGAATTCCCGGCCGTTGATCTGATTGAAAAACATCTCGATGGCCGGGCCGTCGTCGAGCATTACGAGGCGTCGCTCCCTTCTGGTGAAACCGTGAAAGCACTGAGCGTCAAAGCCTTCGATCCACCTACACACCACTGGTCCATTATATGGATCGATACCCGCGAAGGTCCAGACGACTTTCGACCCCTCACCGGCACTTTTGAGGATGGGATCGGCACCTTCAGTCAGGTGATCGAAACCCCCGATGGCCAACCCTTACATGTTCGGTACACCTGGGACCACATCTCTTCAGATGCAGCCCGCTGGCAACAAGCCTTCTCCTTTGACGGGGGCACCACCTGGAATACCAACTATATTATGCAATTCACTAGAAGTTAGTGGCCGGAATATCAAAAATGCTGGCCTCGGAGTAGACGGCCAGCACCCCATCACAAACTCACCAGTAGACGCTCAAGCGCCTGTCTCGCCTCCATTAAGTTACGCTTATTGCCATCAGAATCTGAGCCGCCCAGCGTAACATTGGCCGCGACCCGGTACGCGAAATATTTCGCTTGCCTCGCGCATACCAGTGCTTTATAATAACCAAGACCCTCCAGCTCACTGGCCAGGATGGGGGCCTCCGCCAGATAGGCCCGTAGAAATGCTTCGTGCGACTGGCTTCCCTCAGGAAAAAACCAGAGCACCGAGAGCGCAACATCAAATAACAACGGCCCGCGCTCAATAGCTCCCCAATCGATGATCCCCACACGACCCGTTTCCCGCTCACACAGAATCTCAACCCGATCCGCCCAGATCACACCAGCAGTCACCTGGCATCGCTTCTCATATGCTCGCACCGCCTCAATCGTCTGGCGAATCAACACAGCCAGCCCGGGCTGAATTGCAACATACGCGGCCTCATCCTCTAAAAAATCATAGATACTGAAGGTGACTCGCTCGCCCCCTCCCTTGAGCAACATACGGTGCGTCCGCCCCAGCAGGCTCCCATAAAGAGCAACGTCTCCCGCTTCCTCTAAACGCAGCGGCTCCCCAGGAACAAAGCGGAGCAGCGCGAGAGGCCGAAATTCACCATCTGATCCCTCCACCAGCGTCGAAAGTGCTCCTTCTTTGGTTCGCAACGGCACAGCGCTCATGATGCCATGCTGCGCAACCTGTTCCGCCGCATACAACCCACCCTCAAAAACTTCTTGCGC
>JAFMRP010000217.1 GCA_017354095.1 Ktedonobacteraceae bacterium | reverse complement strand
ACTCTGGCCAGCCAGCCTGGGCTTGCACCTTATCTTGTCGAGGCGCGGAAACGGGGCGCTTATGTTGTGCATATCGATACTCGCCGCACGGAGGCTTCGCGTCACGCTGACGAGGTGCTGCTGCTCCGACCGGGCAGTGATGCCGCGCTCGCGCTGGCTATGGCGCAGGTAATTGTGCAGGAGGGGCTGTATGATCGGGAGTTTGTTGACAAGTACACGCTTGGATTCGCGCAGTTCGCGGATCATGTACAGCAGTACACACCGGAATGGGCGGCAACGGTAACGGGCATTGAGCCGGAGCGCATTCGGGCGCTGGCACGGCGCTACGTCGAGCAGGTTCCGGCTGTGATCGTGCTGGGTGGTAGTTCGATGTTTAAGCATCAACATGGGTGGGAGCCAGCGCGGGCTATTGCCTGTCTGCCCGCGCTTACCGGGCAACTGGGTATCGCGGGCGGTGGTATGGGGCAGCGTCACGGGGCCTCACCAGAGGGTATAGCTCTCGCCAATGTGCTGGCGGATGTTACGCAGAAGATGCCGGAAGAGGCGGCAATTCCCAGCCATATGACGACCATAACGGAGGCATTGACCAGCGGGAGACTTGACGTACTGCTTTTGTTTGGCACCAATATGCTTTCGTCATTTGCCGATAGCAACGCACTTGCGCGCGGGCTGGAGCAGATCAAGTTGATTGTTTCATATGATTTGTTTATGAACGAGACGGCCCGGCGTTATGCTGATCTGATGTTGCCCTCCACGGCCTGGTTGGAAGATATTGGTCTGAAGCAGACGGCTACTCATATCTACTTGATGGAGCGGGCGCTCGCGCCGGAGGGAGAGTGTCGTAGCCTTGTCACTATTTTACGCCAGCTGGCGCAGAGGCTGGGTATCGCGAACTTCTTTCCCTGGCGGGACGAGGAAGACTATGTCAATGCGCTGCTGGCGGTGCAGAAGACGGAGAGTGGTGAGCCGCTGACGGTTGAGGAACTGCGGCGGCGGGGAGGGTACTGGCAGAAGAATGGTCTTGCGCATATCGCCTACCGGGAACATCGTTTTCATACCCCATCTAAGAAGGTTGAGTTTTGGAGTGAGCGTGCCCGGCAGGCCGGGCTCTCACCTTTGCCATGCTACACGGCCCCTGAGGGCCAGGAGTATCCACTGCGTTTCTGCCAGGGGCGCACGCTCACGGCCTTCCACGCGTTTTTTGATGAGGGACGGGCGCTGCCGACGCTTGCCAAAGCTGATGCCGGGCCGGAGCTGTGGATACACCCGCAGGACGCGGAGAAGCGGGATATCGCGAATGGTATGTCCATTCTTATCGATAACAAGCGGGGTCAATTTGAGGCCAGGGCTCGTGTGACCGGTGATGTTTTGCCGGGTGTGGTCTGGATGCGTGATGGTTGGGTTGGTGTCAACCGGGTGACCAGCGGTGCGCCGATTGTGTCTCTGGCCGCGAACGATATTGTGCCAGGTATTCCGGGGGGGCAGGCGGCTTATGATGCCTGGGTTGAAGTGACGGGGAAAGGAGTTTAAGAGGGGGTTTCTTGTGCTATACTGACTGCAATCATCGTGTTGGGGGCAGAGTATGGCAAACAGGCAGCATCTCAGCGTGCTCAAGCAGGGAGTGCTTTCCTGGAACGAATGGAGAAAGAAGAATCCTGACGTACGGCCAGATTTGCAGGAAGCGAGCCTGGCAGGTGTTCAACTGCGCGGAGCGAACCTGAGGGGAGTCAATCTGAGGGGAGTTGAGCTGGCTACGGCGGAGCTGCAGGAGGTCAATCTGCAGGGAGCGACGCTGGTGGAGGCCAATCTGCGGGAGGCCAATCTGCACCGAGCCGACCTTGGCTTCGCCGACCTCACCTTCGCCGATTTGAGCAAGGCAGTGCTCACGAACGCGCGGTTCTGGAAGGCAGATTTTACAGCGGCCAGGTTGAGCGAGGCTGATCTTTGCGGCGCGAACATGACCATGGCGATGCTGCGGGAGACTGATTGCAGTGGAGCGAATCTTGCCGAGGCTGTACTTCACTACGCAATACTCGTCGAAACGAATTTGCGGCAGGCAAACTTAACGGGATGTGCGGTTTGTGGGCTTTGTGCCTGGGATATTCATCTTGAAGGTGCAAAGCAAGCCAACCTGGTTATCACGCTGCCTAATGAGCCCACCATCATGGTAGATAGCCTGGACCTGGCGCAATTTCTCTATTTGCTGCTGAATAACAAGCGGGTGCACCAGGTTATCACGGGCATGACATCCACAATGGTACTGATTCTGGGCCGTTTCACGCCTGAGCGGCAGCCGGTACTGGAAGCGATTCGGGATGGGCTGCGCGAGAGGCAGTACGTGCCATTGCTATTTAACTTTGAGAGGCCATTGAGCCACGACTTCTCCGAAACGCTGCGTACGCTCGCGCGTATCGCACGTTTTATCATCGCCGATCTTTCGCAGCACAAAAGCATCGCGCAAGAATTGCGGGCTATATTGCCCGGCACGGTCGTATCTGTGCAGCCATTGCTCAACGGAGCGCGCAAATTGTATACGATCTTCCCCGATTTCAAGCAGTTTTCCTATGTGCTGCCGGGATATCGCTACAACAGCCTGGCCGACCTGCAGGCGGCGCTGGAAGAAAAAGTCATCAAGCCTGCAGAAGAGAAAGCGAGGGAGCTAGCCCGTTGAGAAGGTATCGGGCTAGATCCTGGCGGTGAGCGGGGGAGTCGCGCGTGCGCGGAGGCGCAGGGTCGCGAAAGAAGGCATCAGGCTGGGGCGAGGCCGTGCCGTAATGAGAATAAAGAGCGGGAAGGCCGTGCAGTAAAAGTATGATGGCAGGCTGCGCCAGGCCAGGAGGAGAGGGATCACAGCCAGGAACATAGCAGCCTCCGGGTGTTTGCGGCTGATGCGCCAGTAGAGGACGAGCATAGCGAGCATCGCGATAGCTTCGAGGATCGTATAGACCATCGTGGGCAGGTAGGGCAGCAGGTGTGAGACGCTGAGATTAACGATGCCCACGCCCATCGGGAACATGGGGTCCTTCACGGGAGCCAGGACGCCAGCGAGCCAGGCCTGGGGGTCCCAGAGAATGAAGGGCAGGTTGATGGCCAGCGCGAGTCCACCAGCCATGGCCAGGCGATAGCAGGTATCTTTCAAGCCATAGTGGCGGTAGGCCATGATGGCATAGAACGGGATAAAGAACCAGGCAGGTTGTTTGCTGGCCAGGGCGAGGCCAAAGAGAGCGGCGGAGGTCCAGCGGCGCTCGCGCAGCAGCCAGGCGGGGATCAGCAGGAGAATATAGAAGACATCCAGGTTACCGCCCACCGCCGAGGACCACATGGGGATATTGGCCAGGGAGAGGACAATGACCCAGGGGCGTAGAGCCGGGTGTACAGCTTTCCAGGCGATGTAGATGATCAATAGATAGCTGATGATGTAGAAGGGCAGCACATTATAGTTGCCGACGAGCGCAAAAGGAACGAGCGTAAGGAAAGAGAGGGCCGGGTAGCTGACTTTAGACTCGAACTCTGGTACGCTGCCGGCTTTGATCGATGTATCGAGCACGGATTGGAGTTCGGCCATACTGGGGTAGTCGAGGCGGTTCTGGAACTGGCCCTGGCGCAGGGGAGTTGTCCAATCGGGCTGGATGGGGAAGCGGCGTGAGAGGTCCACCAGATTGGAATCGGTATAGGGATTGCGTCCCTGGAGGAGCAGGATAGCGGCGTTAGTATCCAGGGAAGTGCCATCGTTTGAGAACTGGGGAGCCAGGATGCTCATTGCCACGCCGTGTCCCAGCTCGACGGCTCCGCCGAGAGTGAGCAAGAGAATGAGGAGCAGGACGGTACGCTGCCAGCGGGTAGGAGTGTTCTTGGCGTTATGTTGTGCGATGCGGTCCTGCTCTTGAGGGCTGGCGGGGCGGATCGCGCGCCACATCGCGTAGAAGCTAGCGATGATGAGTGCGAGTGGGAGAAGAGAGCCGACGTAAGGGATATAGGAACTGGCAACGATGTAAGTAAGTTCGTTGAGTGACAGGAGTATGATAGCGAGTCCGATCCACGCGGCGCGGCGCTGCATCTCGGCCACGGATCGATGGGCGGGAGATCGATCATTAGTAAAAAATAGTTTGAGCCAGGGGGCGTCCTGGCGATTATTCTGTTTGATTGATTCAATGGTGCGTGTGAGAGCAGGAAATTTCTTCATAGGTCATATGTTCCGCGCCGGCCCTAGCTGATGGTAGGGTGGGTGCGGTACGCCCATACCTCCTGTCGTAGTACCAGAGCGGGTTTTTATGGTCGAGCCTCTCTGGTCCAGGTGTTATAACGAACCTGTGAGTTGTTGCGTCACAAGTTTGTGGAGGGAGGGAGGGGGAGACGGTAGTAGGTTTCGCGGTGGTGGTATTGGAAGCCGAGGGCTTCGTAGAGTTTAATGGCAGACTGATTGCCCTCCCAGACGTGCAGGTCAATAGCCGCGAGCCGGTGAGTTTCGCGAGCGTAGTGGATGACGTGCTGCATGAGCTGGCGGGCGACTTTGAGGCCGCGATGATGGGGATGGACAATCACGCGTTTGATGTAGCCGGTGGGATTAGCCGAGTCGGCTGGTGGGACCATAAGTTCGGCTTTGGCGATGGCCTGTCCATCCTGTTCGGCCAGGAAGATAAAGGTGTGTTCGTGGAACGAGGGATCGACGGAGCCGAAATATTTTTCCATATCGCGATGAATATTGCGAGTAGGTGACTGGCTGTAGCTATCGAGCTCTTCGATGGTCGCGATATCTTCGGGGGTGGCGAGGCGTATGACCAACTTCTTTGTTGGTTCGTGAGTGCTCATATGTTTTTTCTCGTTTGATTATCAGGATTGTTTCTTGCGTGGCAGCAAGAGAAGAGAGACAAAGGCGTAGATCGAGCAGCCCAGGATCATCAGGGCATAGACGACGGTTTCGCCATCTTTGTTGGGGGAGACGAGCATAGAGAGGCTCCACCAGAGAAAGCCTATGCCGACGAGAAAGAGCAGAATAGTGCTTACGAGTTTTTTATTCATGGCTGAGCGCATCCTTATCAGGTATATGTGAGGAAGGGAAACTTCCTATGGTGCTGGCGTTCCTAACGTAATACGCTACGTATTATAGCAGACGCTGGCAATGGTATAGCAACCGGGTATGGTAGCTATACCTTATTTTTTGTTTGACAATGCCGCAAATTCTTCTTAGACTAGTCATCGTTCTATTTATTGGTATCGATGCAAAATTTCTTGAAGGTTGGTGTGATTATGAGCATTGTAACGCCGCAACGACTTGCGGGGATACCGCTTTTCTCGCAGATGGGTGATGAAGAGCGTGCTGAACTGCGCTCGATCATGACGGAACGTGTCTCCCAGCCGGGGGAAGTGGTGATGAACGCCAGTGACTCCAGGGCCGTCTTTTTTATTATAGAGAAAGGGGAGGTAGAGATCTGGCTGACTGATAGTGATGGCAACAAGGTCGTGCTGGACAACCTGGGTCCGGGAGAGTTTTTTGGTGAGCTATCTATGCTAGCGGAAGAGGATCGTTCGGCCAGTGTGACTGCTGATGGGCAGCTTGTTACGGTGGAGCTGGATCGAGCTGAATTTTTTGATTTCTTGCGCCGGAGGCCGGACGCGGCGATCAATGTGCTACTGGAGTTGGGTCAGCGGCTCAAGCGGGCGGATAGTATTTTGCGCACGCGGGTGAGTCGCAATCCGAACGAAGAGCAAGAGGAGCATATTTCGGTGGGGCAGCGGATCGCTGATCTGATTGCTGATTTTAGTGGTTCGATCGCGTTCCTGCTGGTCAATCTGGCGGTGTTTGTGGTCTGGATTGTGGTCAATACGGTGGGGGCTGGTTTGTTGCATTTTGATCCGTACCCGTTCCAATTTCTCACCATGGCGGTCTCTTTAGAGGCTATTTTCCTTTCTATTTTTGTGCTTATCAGCCAGAATCGGCAGGCGGCCAAGGATCGTATCAAGGCTGACCTGGATTACCAGGTTGATGTCAAGGCTGAAATGGAGATGGGAGGGATGGCAGCACAGATTCGCGAGATACAGCGCAAGATACATGATATGCATGGTGATATATTGGAGATCAAGGAGCAGAAGGAGCAGCAACCGAGTCAGCCGTAAGGCTGACCGGGGGCGGCCCCCCGCAAGGGAGGGGCCCTACATTTCCCGTGGGCATGAGGGAGGTATACTAGAAGCATTTTGTAATGTTCATATAGTGCGGCGGTAGGAGGTTTCTTTTTATGTGATTATCGATTGTTGAGCGCCTCGTAGACGAGGTGGTGGATGGAGGCGCGGAATTCGCCCCAGTCGGACCAGTTGCCGCGGATCTCATTGCTGTACTGGTGGGTGACGTGTTCGAGGTTCGCGGCGACGGCGGGCAGTTGGCCGGGTTCGATCTCGCGGAAATCTTCGACCTGTTCATCTTCGTCGATCGTTCCCAGGGTGCCGCCGGTTTCTTTAAGCAGGAACGCGAAGCTATAGAAGACGGGTTTGGGTTGAGTGTGAGGGGTGCGATAGGCGGCGATAGCCAGGAAGCGGGTAACTTCGACGTCCAGCCCGGTTTCTTCGTGGGTTTCGCGCAGCAGGGCATCGAAGATGGCTTCGCCGTGGTGGATGCCGCCAGTGAGCAGGCGGTATGCCTGGGGGGGATAGAACGTTTTGGTCATAGTGAGCAGGTGTCCATTGGGGCGCTGGACGACCATGCAGACTTCTCCGTAGCGATCGGTTTTGTTGAGCGGATCGAAGAGCGTATTGCTATGCAGATCGACGATGCGGGTCAGGGGTTGTCCAAAGCGTTGCGAGAGCTGTGCCAGTTCGTTTTGTGTTGATTGTGGAAGATATGTAATCATGTATGAGTGCTCCAGATATTTTTTGCGCGGGAAGTGAGCGGTGCCAGCTGGCGCCGGTTTTATTTATTTAAGGTTGGTTGATAGTTGAGTTGACCGACACGTATTATAGCATGCTGGTAAAGGGTTCTCACCGGGGGAGGGCAGGAGAGCCCCTTGCGGGTGGCCTTACATTTCTGTCTATTAACGAGATACTTTCAGGTAATTAATGATGCAATAATACGGCAATAACAGGTTGTCATTATACTCTCCAGTGTAACCGGTTGTACAGTTTACCTCGCAGTCCAGAAGTTCCAGTGATACTGATAGTTGTGAACGATTGTTTCAGAGCAGGGAAAACAGTATGAGCATTCTTGAATTCTCAACGAGGCGCATAGAACTGGAAGGTTGTTATAACTTGCGTGATACCGGCGGCTATGCCACCACTGATGGGCGTATGACACGCTGGAGAACAGTATTTCGAGCAGATGGACTACATCGACTTCCTATTGCCAGCCAGGAGAAGCTGCATGGTTACGCGATACGAACGATCATAGACCTGCGACATCCTGCTGAGCTAGAGAAGTGGCCCAACGTTTTTGCCCGGTCGTCCTCCGTTACGTATGTGAGTATTCCGCTAGTCGAA
>JAFMRP010001069.1 GCA_017354095.1 Ktedonobacteraceae bacterium | reverse complement strand
ACCTATGCCTGAGAGGAATACTTATTTTATCGATCCAGAGAATGGCGCGGAGATGGGGCGACTTCAGCACCAGGACCGGATGTTCACGTATGGGATGGGGGGATTACGGCCTGAAACTGACAATGATTTCAGCGGTATAAAGTATGTGCTGGACATTGCCTGTGGTCCGGGAGGGTGGGTGCTGGACCTGGCGCAGCAGCAGCCAGAGATAGAAGTTGTGGGCGTTGATATCAGTACTGTGATGATTGAGTATGCGCAGACGCATGCTCAGTTGAAGGGATTGAGGAACGCCAATTTTCAGCTTATGAGTGTGCTGCAGCCACTGAATTTCGAGGATAACTTGTTCGACCTGGTGAATGCGCGTTTTATCATGGGTTTTATGCCGACGGGGGCCTGGCCGGGATTGTTACAAGAATGTTTGCGTATTCTCAAGCCAGGGGGGTGTCTGCGGCTGACCGAGAGCGAGATGGCGATCTGCAATATGCCTGCAGTGGATCAGATGGCGAGAATGATGACGTATGCGTTACATACTTCTGGCTATTGCTTCGCGCCTGGAGGTCATCAGTTAGGGGTGACGGTGATGCTGGGGCCACTGCTGCGCCAGGCGGGCTGCCGGGATGTGAAGCTTCATCCCTACGCGATTGAGTATACTAGAGGCAGTGATTTGTACGATAGTTTTTGTGAGAATTACCGCAGCGCCTTTCAGCTAGCCCGGTCTTTTTTGATCAAGACGGGAGCAGCCACGCCAGCAGAATTTGAGCTAGCCTACCGGCAGTCGTTGATAGAGATTCAGCGATCGGATTTTCACGGGATCAGTTATCTTTTAACGGCCTGGGGGGAGAAGCCGGGATAGGGGGAGCCGGCCACCCGCGAGGGGTGGCCTTACATTCCCGCAGGGCACGAGAGTTGGCAGGAAGCGAGCTGGCCACCCGCAGGGGGTGGCCCTACATGTTGGGTGAGAGGTGAGGAAAGGTGTGTAGGATTCGGTGAGGAGCCTACGGGTTCCCGCTAAAGCGGGTGGCTGCACCAGGATTCGGGTGGGTCAGTAGGGGAGGAGGGTTTGCCTATGGGGTTTCATGAGTTGCTCGTATACCCTCGTAAAAAAACAACGTTCAGAAGCGAGTCACTGCGCCGGGGCAACGGGGTGGGTTGCTAAGAGTTCTGTTGTTTGTTGTTAGAGGTTGTGTAGGTGAGCAGTTGTTCTTCGAGGTAGTGGAGCATCTCGCGTTCGGCGTCGGGCCAAGTTTTGAAGTGTTCTTCCAGGGGGTTGCGTTTGACCTGGTTGGTTAGTTTCTCTTGTAGTTGTGTAGTGATCTCTTGTTGCAGGGCAATGGGCGGCATTGTACCCAGTGCCAGGTGTCGTACATCGTAGAGTTCGTGTTCATCGATGCCGATGACAAGGAGGTAGCTATACTGGCGCAGCAGGTTCAGGTGGCCGGGTAGGAAATAGTATGGTTGGGCGCTGGCGGCGAGGAGTGCGCCAGCGACGCAACCATCGCGGATAATGGGGCAGGCGGCCATACTGGCGGCATAGATATCTTGTGGTTCATGGGGATGGACGGAATACCCGGCGAAATCGTGGATAGCGATGGGGCGAAGCTGCTCTACGGCCTGGCCGGCGAGTGATTCGCAGCCGAAGAAATTGCGGGTCTGGTTCATGATTGTGCTCCAGGGAGGAGTGCCCATAGCACATTGCTGATAGAGGCTACGTACCGTTCGCCCATCGGTGGGGGGAGTACATCTGAGAATGGTGAAGAAGAAGCCGAGGCGGTTGGGGTCGAAGAGATCGAGCGCCTGTAGCAGTGCGAGCTGGCTGATAGCTGAGAAGCGCAGGTTATCGGTGACAGAGATATTCGTTTCCAGGATGCGGGCATAGAATGTTGAGGGAATTTCCAGGTGGGTGGGAACGAGTGATAGTTTGCGGGCATGGTGTTTGTAGAGAGGGTCCTGGTGAAGAAGTGCCACAAAGCGAGCTCTGATGGTGAGGGGCAGGATATGAATGAGTTGTTGAAGCCTGTATGGATGCGGGAGAAGAATATGCCCACGGATCCAACGGGTCAGTGTATTATTGCGGATGCCCAGTGCTTTCACAATGCGTTTCTTTTCGGCATTGGGTAGATTTGCGAGCAATTCGCGCCAGGATTGTTCTTTTTGCATATGTCGCCCCCTTTAGCTAATAGAAGCTTGCGGGACTGTCTTTATTAAGAACGCCAGATAGAAGTTGGACCCTATGTCAAGACTATACACAATAGTAACTCACACGTCAAGCATTTTATCCAGATTTGTAAGTAATATGGTAGGAGGGATGTATTGTGCAATATTTTTATTTTAGCAAACATTTAGGTAAGCAGGTGTATATATGCTTGTTTACAAATGGCGCCCCGCCACAGGCGGGGCGCCATTTGTAGGAGGAGGGATTTCGGGGACACCCCGAACCCCGGCAGGGCGCTGCCCTGCACCCGATGTGGAGAGCAGAAGGTATTTGGACCCCGGCAGAGCGCTGCCCTGCACCCGATGTGGAAAGCAGCAAGTGTTTGGACCCCGGCAGGGCGCTGACCCTGCCGGGAGGGGGGACAGCCTCCTGCAGGTTGGTTGGTTATAGCGGGTCGGGGGGAGGATAATTGGATGACCCGCTACGCCATTTAGAGACCTGCCAGCCGATCCCTTTGATGGTTTTCTGATCATTGT
>JAFMRP010001068.1 GCA_017354095.1 Ktedonobacteraceae bacterium | reverse complement strand
ACGTCCAGGGAGCGCTGCCAGGAGGGTAGCCGGCTATCCAGAAGCCAGGCCAGTGATGCCGCATCTGGCCCGCCGTCGATCAGCAGTGTCTTGTTATCGGGTGTACGAATCAGGATGGCCTCTCCCTGGTATGGCCGGTTAGGAGGACCTACCGCCAGGAATGAGATGCTGAGTTGCCGTGAAGCTGGTGTCGCCAGAGCTGTGATTCCAGTTGCTAGTATTATCAGCATCGCTATCACGGCTTGAGCGATGCGCAGTACCCGGCGTGATAGACCAAACATGCTCTGCTGCTGCAGTCCTTCGATAGGATGAACAGCTTGCTCTGGCCTGCTGCGTAGCAAACCACAGGTTACTATACATAGGATTGCGTAATAGACCCAGGCCAGACTGTTACTCACATCTCCCAGATTAATGTACGCGCCTGGGATATTGGCACAGAAGGTAATGGCCTGAATTATGTACCAGAGGAGAGGAAAGATCGCCCAACCGCAGAGAACCCCCAGGGGAGCATAGAGCACACTACAGGCGCAGAGCAGCATACCTGCCAGCGTGAGCACTCCCAGAAAAGGCTCGATAAGCAGATTAGCAATAGGCGAGATAAGCGATACCTGCTGAAACGTGATCGCTATGATAGGTAGCGTTGCTAGCTGGGCAGCGATAGTCACCGCGAGCGGCTCCCCCAATAGAGGAAAGCGTATGAACCTCTGTATTAGGCGCTGCAGATGAGGCGTGAACAGCACAATGCCTAATGTGCTGCAAAAAGATAACTGGAAACCGATATCCCACAAAATAAAGGGGTTCATCAGGCTCATCGCGACGGCGGTCGTTGCCAGTCCCGTGTAAACATTATAGATGCGGCCCAGACGCGGTGCAAGCACCAGCAGCGCACCCATGATACCAGCGCGTATCGCTGCCGGCCCTGCTCCATTTAACACTGAGTATATGGCGATGCTGCACAGTACGAGGATGGTCACTAGCCAGCGCCGCCAGCTACCCTGGTGCTGTGCTGGCAGTAGATCTTGCCCAGTCGTACCGGGCGGGGTGTCGAGCCATCGCATAGCACCGCGCACCATGCCACTCACGAGGGTCACATTGAAGCCAGATGCCACCAGTATGTGTGTGGTACCTGTGACCGTGAAAATAGCTGTGAGGGGCTTGAGAGTGGGAGTACTCAGACCCAGCACCAGGGCAATAAGCATAGCAGCAGCTGGCTGGGGCAACGATTGTGTAATCAGCGTCGCCAGCGTTATGCGCAGATGATGGAGATATACCAGCAGTGGATTGCCTCCATGGCTGCTCACATGCACTCGCGGAAAAGCCATGCTGGCTAAGATGTCTGGAGCGCTATGAGGTGGAGCGCTCTGTAGTGCTCCGGTAATTTCGACACTATCTCCGTAGTTTGCCCCATAGGGATCTTCAATGGCCGTGCCTGTGACCTGGAGCTCAATCTGACCAGTGACGCTCAGCCACTGTGAGCCATTGTTGACGCTGTCTACAGAAACTACCAGAGTGCGGCTACGCCCGGTGAAGCGAGGCTCATCGCTTACAGTTCCACGTAATCTGAGCTGAGGAATTCCTATTAGCTGCGAGATCGCCCCGGGATCGTGTCCGGGAGCGCTCATACTGTAGCGCCACGCGCCCAGTAGCAGGGAGAACAGGCACAGCAAAGGTAACCATGCGAGTTTGTGACGCGAGAGGAGCGAAAAGACCGTACCGATGAGTGTCAGCGCCGCGCAAACAAGCAGAGGAGTGGATAGCCAGCTGAAAAGAGCGGAAATATAAATACCGGCCAGCCATGCACCCGCTATGGGAAGCAGGAGCAAGCCGCGTAAGCGTTCATAGAGTTCGTCACGCTGTTTCGTCGCCACACTACCAACCTCTGGATATTATTTCCATAATGAGATATGCCGTTTTACTTGACGTGAGAAGGCAATAAACAAGACCAGATCGTTGCTAAACCTGCCTCGCTGCGGAAAGTCAGTGTAACACGTGCTGTGCAATCAGTGTCGTCAGGTAGAGCGCACCACTAGCGCCCAGGAATAAACCAATACTAATACCTGTGAGCTGGCCGAGGCATCTGCCAACATGCCCACCTCGAATGAGATTCTTATCGAGCGAGTTCGCTACGATCCAGCCCAGGAATGTGCCAAGGAGTTTCCCACCAAAGGCGCCCAGTGCAGTTCCCAGCAGGAGAGCCAATACCCAGATAAACAGATCTATGAACGTGGACAAACCTTGTGACATTAGACTGTCACCATTTCCTTAATTTTGTCGTAGATGGATTTACTCACAACGGTCGCTAATTGTTCTACGGATTCGTAGGGGCCGTGTTGCGTACGATAGTCAATGATGGTATGGGCTGTAGTACTGCTGACGTGGAGCTTTTGCATTAATTCATCGACCGTTGCGGTATTTACATTCACCAAGTCTGCCGAATTGCTGGCTCCGCTGGTGCTTCCGCTTGTGTTGGGCTGCTTTTCGCCTGCCACTGCCACATATATCTCCTGTCCGTCGTGCAGGCGGGCGGCCAGATTAAGTGCCACCAGGTTGGCGTTTGGCTTAGGGCCTCCTGCGGCTTGTAGCAACTGGTAGACACGCGCATCGGCTGGCAGCGTATAAACGCCAGGGTGCTTCACAGCACCAACAATATACACCTGGATGGTGCCGCTGGCGGCATTATCTGATGCA
>JAFMRP010001067.1 GCA_017354095.1 Ktedonobacteraceae bacterium | reverse complement strand
AATGAGCGGGCCAGTGTTCCGAGTGCCTGGCGGCGTGTCGTGAGCAAGAGCGTTCCCTGACTGAGTGCTGGCAGCAGCGAGTGCAGGACCTCCAGGTCTTCGACGTTATCGGCGATCACGAGCCAGCGCTGGTGGGTGGTCAACCAGCGGCGCGCGGCCGCGACGAGCCGGGACTGCTCCGCGACCTCACGCTCGGGGAATTGAAGGAGATCGGCCAGCTGCTGCAAGCTGCTCATCAGGCTTTCGGTGTTCTCGGCAGCCAGCCAGAAAACGGCCTGATACGCCTGTTGATAGCGGTACGCATACTCCAATGCCACCTGCGTTTTGCCAATCCCTCCTAATCCCGAAAGCGCCGTCGCTTGCGTCAACGCAACCGCCTGTTGGGCAGTCAGCAAGCGATGCACGGTGTTCAGGACCGTCTCGCGTCCGGTGAAGCAGGGATTGCGCGCGTAAGGCACGCTCCAGAGGGGCGACGAGGTGAGGGCCTGGTCGTCGGGGTCAGGGGAAAACGCCCCCAACAGGTCCTGGGGATCGAGGCCAAACTGACGGGCGAGGCGTTCGCGCCAGATCCGTTGGGGGACGACCAGATCCTGCTCCCAGCGTCGCAGACTTCTGGTCGAGACTCCGATCACTTCGGCCAGTGCTTCCTGCGACAGCCCCAGGCGCAGACGATGCCAGCGGATGCGCTCTCCTGGACTTTTGAGGGAGGCAAGAGAGGGGCGTTGCGGTTCTTGCGGTTTCATGCCAGTCCTTCCTGAGCAAACAAACTGATCCGGACAGAGACTGTCCAACACTGTCCTCGCATTATAGCATGACGAGCGCTACAATGCGCTGGTAACCGGTCCTTTCTCGGGGACTCGTATCCATGCATTGGAGGAACCAAGGTCAACGGAGCCAGGCCGACGCTTTCACTGCTTGAGAGGAACAACGCGGAACCTGGCGAGTGACCGGAAATAGCGGATATCGAAGGAGAGAGAAATGGAGTATCATCCCTCATCACCGACACCGGCACCTCCCATGCCGGTGCCTGGCCAGATCGCTTCGCTGGCGACAACCTCTCAACTCGGGACGTTTTCCCGGTGCTACGAGGCACAAACACCATTGGCGGTCATCGGAACGGGCCTCTTGATCAGTGTGCTTGCCATCCTGGTTCTCGGTCTTCTTCTCCTGATTGCCACGTTCTTGCATGTGGCCTTCGGTTCTCTGGCGCTCTTGCTGCTCATGATCCCTGTCCTGGCCGTGGTGTATATGATCGGAGGAGTCCTCCGATCGGGCCATAAGGTCTATGTGTTTCGCCACGGGATCATCGCGTGTCAGGGATCACAGATCACCGTTCTCCCCTGGAATCAGATCCAGCAGATTTTCCATCAACAGTCCTGGGCGGTCACGTTGTCCTCGTGGAAGGCAGAGCATGTCTATCGCCTGACGTTGCACGATGCCCAGAGCCAGACGGTCGAATTGAGCAGCTACATTCGAGGGGTGAAAGAACTGGGACAGATCATTGAAGAAGCGGTCGCCAGCCACCTCCTCCCTCACGAGATGCAGCACTACCGGAGTGGCAACAGCGTGTTCTTTGGGCCTTTCTCGATCAGCCCACAGGGTCTGACGAGCACGACCAAAGGACAGATCCTTCCCTGGCATGAGGTGAAAAGCGTTGACTATGTGGGAAACATTATCACGAATAGAGGCAACTATGGTCTGCGGTATGTGGGCGTCACCAAGCATGATGGCACCATCTGGACCGCAGCGCTGGAGACGCAGATCCCCAATCTCGCACTCCTGTTCCAAATGGTCAGAGAGATAACACCCAACTCAAGCGCTCAGTGAGAGATCTACTTTTCTCACCTCTGCGAGAGCAGACAGGCACGCTGAAAATAATCACATATAACCGATTTATGTGATTATAAGACTCGGCAGAAGAAATACAGTGCTCACGTGTGGAATAATTCCGTACATCTATTCACTGCTGGGAGATGCAGAAGGACTGACGCCCTCCTGCAACCTTTTCTCCCTCGTGCCGCCACAGGCGCTTCCTTGCAGACCGTCTGACGGCGTAGCCGTAGCCGCGCTAGCGGCGTTGGCGGTCTGGACACCAGAGGCTAAAGTAAAATGCCCATAGGAGCGTTTTTATCGTCAGAAATACTAAGAAGGGCAACTTTGATGCAACTTCATCTGCACCCTACACAGCCTGAAGCTCTTACACTCACTATCGACGGGTTCCTTGTCCGCTGGTCGCTTGCAACGAATCCTGCCACCAAACTCAATCAACGTCATTTCTCATTTGCGGATTTAATCCTTGGATGGGGTCAGGTTCCTATGCGAGGTGGGATCACTGCCGCCCCTGATGGAAGATTTTTTGCTCTTGCACATGGCACTGATGGGGGGTTGGTTGATGGACCACACCAACTCGAATTGTGCCGATGGACCGATCTTTCATCAGTCCAGACATTCACACTTCCTGGAAAAAAAGTATGGGGAGAAAAATCAATTACCAGCCTTGCAAGTTCCCCCGATGGTCGCTGGCTTGTTGTGGCCCAGGAGATACCAGAACGGCTCTTCCTTCTTGACCGAATCAGCGGGGAGGTCATAAGCGAACACTACCCCGATGGTGAGCGGCTCAGTGGCTTCACGTTTGATCCAACCTCTACCTTTGTGGCAGGCATCACAGGTGTAGGAGATAGCCGCCCC
>JAFMRP010000216.1 GCA_017354095.1 Ktedonobacteraceae bacterium | reverse complement strand
AAGCGCAGCTTTGTCTGAGCAGGTCGCACGAAGCTATTTCAGGCGAACCGCTCAGTCAGTAGCCTCGCCGCCATCACCGAGCACCAGAGGTAGGCGTTGAGCATCGCGAAGACAAAGGGGCTTGTCATCCAAAGCTGCCCAGACGCAAGCACTGCAAATGCCACGAAGGCGATCACGCCGGAAACAAGGGTGTAGGTCACCCATCCAGGCCGGCGTTGGGAAAGATCGCGACGGGCAAAGACGAAACAGCCCGCAACCAACGCCAGGAATGACAGCGAGCTGATCATCAGGTGAAGCAGACCATGCCAACTGGGGCCTATGGCTGGCGTTCCAGGAGGGAATCCAAGACCTGGATCAGCCGTGAAGCACCCGGCGCCGATCAGACCCGCTCCGACAGCCCCTATCAAGATGGGTCCCCAGGTCCCGCCCCGGTTACCGTACAGGACCCGCCGCATTCCAATCGCGCCTGCGACGAAGAACAGCCCGGAGAGCAGGAAAGTACTGATCTCAAGCCAGCCCAGATCTCCGTTTTCGAGCAGGCTGAGGGCATGACGGGTGATGTCAAAGCCGGGACGGATGAATGCCTGGATCAGACCGACGATTGTAAAGAGGGGGCCTGCAACCACTCCGCAGATCAGGAAAACTCTTGTCTGCTTGGTGATCAGATGTTGCTCATATGAAATGGTCTGTTGCATACTTCTCTCCTTCTTCGCTGAAAACACAGCCCTACATGGATAAGAGGGCTGCACGCCTTTTCTTATGCTGGCTGGTAACAGAGATGCACGACTCTACGTTGTTCCCGTAGGATGGGTTGCGAATGTGCCCTGGCTTGACTGCCTGAACGTTGCCTTATGCATGAAAGAACTGCACCAGCACGGGAGCAAGAACCTCTGGGGCGACGTCATGCGTCTGATCTTCCAACGTACAACGTTTCGCGTGGGGGATGGCATGAGCCACCTCCTGGACCGCATTGTGCATGAAGGCAGGAGAAGCTCCCCCGCCTATGACGAGTGTAGGCACCGTGATGGATGCCAACCGTTCTGTGGGGACAGAACCATCTCCCATGATCGCATCGTCGTAGGCAAGCGTCGGTGCCACCGACTCGAAGCGTGACCAGATGGGCGTTTGGCGCATCCCGGCTACCACTTCAGCAGGCGCACCCCAGGTGGTCATGGCGAGCGCGACGGCATCACCCCTTCGTCCCTCTGTGAGCAAAGACGTCAACTGTCTCGTGTAACGCTCCGACGCTTGGCGAGCATGATCATCACCAGGGTTAAACGGTGGCTCGTATAACGCCAGCTTCCTGACGGCAAGCCCGTGAGCAACTGCCTCAAGGGCGAGGACTGCTCCCGAGGACATCCCGAAGACGCATGCCGAGCCACTAGCTTCTTTGATGAGGGCGTCAAGATCTTCCACCTCACGCTCAACCGCGTACGGCTGTGTGTCGCTGCTCTCTCCTCGTCCCCGACGATCATAATGGAACACCGTGAAATGCCGAGCCAAGAGAGCAGCCAATTGTGCTGTCCGTGGGTCGATGGCTCGATGTTGAAAGGCTCCCCCCACCAAGATGATCGCTGACCCCTTGCCTAAACGATCGAACGCGAGAGCAGTACCGTCTTTGGAAATGACCTGATTCATAGAACTTCTCCTTCTTTCATTCGTGAGCGTTTCGCTTTTTTGCAGATGAGATGCATGGACCGGGTGGTCTACTGGACCTTGGTTAACGTCACCTCCATCGCGGGAACCCAGTTTCCGTCCCCATCTAATCGCTCGTGGTGGGCCGTTTGCGTTTTGCCATCGTTAGTGAAGACGGCTGTGCAGCGGGTCTGTTCTCCTCTCCATTTCCAGATGTCGCCATGAACCGTTAGCTCATGGAGGCTGATGTGACCCTGACTGTCAAAGAAGTACGAACGGTACTGCTTGCTTGCAGCATCATAGCCAATGATCTCCGTTCCTCCTCCATCGACGTTCCCAACACGGCCATAGGCCGTATGAAGCACAAAAAAGCCACCTGGCATCCATTCGTAGACATCACTGGTCAGAATCGAGACTTCGGGTGTGTCCGCCGTCGCGATGGTATGACCCTCGTTGATCCATTTGCCCATAAAGATATCCAGGAGGTGGTGCTCTGGTCCTGGCTTGGGAGGCTGGTGTGTGACGTTCTCTGTCATGGTGTTTCTCCTGTTGTAATTCATCTTCATTCGTGAAAAGAGCATCCATCTTGCGTTGGCTCGCTTGTTTCGAGCGAGAGCAACGTCAAGCTCCAACGACTCATCGTGGCGAGCACTCCATGCAGAGCTGACTGATCTTGGAGGGAACCAAACAGCCTGGATGTGCCATCAGCCTCATGCACAATCTCTAATCCCCCCAGCCGCTCCTGCCAGTTCTGGTCCAGATGCCCTTTAATGCGGATCACAACGTGCATCGGTGTGCCTCCTTTCAGATCCTCATGTTGTGCTCTACGGCCTCACAAGACAAAGGATACCCTGCAAGCAAGGGAAAGAACATCACCTGTCTTCCTGATTGAACGGCTGATTGTAGAGGAGCGTTGGGGAATCGTGTGTCGCTCGCTGTCTCTCCCCAACATCCGGGTTGCGGAGAACGCGCAGATCGAGTTAGAGGAGGTGGAAACGGTGGGTAGCCGCGATGGCTTCGGCGCGCCGACTCACGCCCAGCTTGCGATAGATACTACTGACGTGAGTCTTAATCGTATGGATGGAGACGATCAGGCTCTCGGCCATCTCAGCGTAGGTGTGTCCGGCGACCAACAAACGCAGCACCTTCAGCTCCTGGGGAGAGAGAGGTTCAACCTTTTGCTGCTGATCTTCAGCAGCCCGGGGCTCGGACTGAGCCGTTGGCGTCTTCGCGAGGAGTCTGTGACCATGATGCGCAGCACTCGTTTCCTTCTGCTCAAAAGTTGCAAGCCACTGTAAAAGAGAGGATCGGGAAATAGCACCTGCCGTAGTACTGGGGGCATCATCTTGCCACGCCTGCAGGAGCACTCTGAGCACCTGTTGCATCAGAGGTTCACCTGTATCCAGATACAGACGGGCGTAGCTCTCTGGCTGGGCGAGTGCGAGCAGACGCGCCGTAACATCTGCCGCTTGCTCAGGCTTTCCTGCACGGTGGAGGGCTATGACAAAGAGCGTCATCCACTCGAGAGCTGCGTCGATAGCTCCTGGCCGATCATAGTACTGGCGAAAGTTTGAGAGTATCTCGATCGCCTGAGCATACCGCTGCTGTGCCAGCAAGACACGCACCAGCATCAGCACCTCCCACCGACGCAAGGGATTCCAGGTCTCCGGGGAGAGCGTGCTCTGTGTGGCCCACTCCAACGCCTCCTCCAGCTTCCCCTCCGCCAACCAGCATTGCACGCGCAGCGTGTTCCCCCAGAGGGCAAGGTGGGCAAACCCCTCTTGCTCAACCAGGGCTTCAAGTCGGTGCAGGGCCTCTTCCGCACGAGAAGAATCGCCTCTTGCTAACGCGAGCCGCGCCGCAAAGATCTCCCCCATGGCCAGCAACTCCACCTGTTGCCAGTCCTGCGCGCTCCGCACCATGCGTTGCAGCCAGTTAGCAGCCTCTTCCAGACGATTCCAGGCGTAGAAGATGAAGAACAAGGTATAATAGAGATAGCCTGCCAGTGCGGTGGGTCGCCCGAGCCGTTCTACCAGGGCGAGTGCCTCCAGACATTGCTGGTGAGCCAGATGCAACTGTGCGGCTTGGGTATAGGTAAGAGCCAGCCAGGACATCACGCGGACCGTCATCGGGGAATCTCCAGCCTCGATCATCTGCTGCTTTGCATTCCGTAGCCGAGGGATCAGGGACGCTCCCTCCCCCTGGTACACAGCGGCTAACCAGAAGGCGATGGAGAGCGGGATGATGTTCCAGCTCACTTCTGTGTCTTGGGGGAGCGCCTCTATCTCCTGAGAGAGAAGACGCAGACGCCCTATGTCACCATGCCTGGCAATCGCTCTGAGTTCGATCCAGGCACGCAACAGATGCAGGCAGCGCCCAATCAATGTTACTTCAGCTTCGGAGAGCGTCCATTGTAGCGGTCTGCGCAGGAATTCCTCCATGCGCGTGAAGGTGTGTTCCACCTGGGCGGCCATGCTCGCATGCAGTGTTGCGTTGTTCAGATTGACGGAGTCGACGAAGCGCAGAGTGGCGCCCAGACCCAGGCGCAAATGAGCACGCAAGACGGCGTCTGGCAATGCCAGTATCCAGTTATGGACGGTCCTGACCTGCCCACGCAACCAAAAGTGAGGAGCTGCCTGCTCCATCAAGGAAGCGACCAAAGCGTAATCGGGCGCAGAAAGCGCGTGAGCAATGGCCTCCTGCCACTCGCCCGCCGCCTCATAAAAGCGGGCTGCTCGGATGTGCAAAAGCGGAACCAGTTGGGGCTGAGTAGCTTGTAAACGAGCGAGCAGCGCCTCGCGAAAGAGATCATGAAAACGGTACCACTGCCGTTGCTCATCCAGCGGCACGAGAAAGAGGTTGGCTCGTTCCACCTCCTCCAGCATCTGTTGGCACACTTCCCGTGTCGGCGCTGCCGTGATCGCCTGGCATAAGGCCGCATTCATCCTCGTCACAATTGACGTCTGAAACAGAAAGTGCTGGAGCGGAACCGGCAACAGCACGAGAATATCCTGCTGTACATAATCCAGCACAAAGCGGGAGTTGCCAGCAAAGTTCGCAATCCAGCCAGAAAGATCCTGCTGCTTGCGCAAGGAGAGCACTGCCAGTTGCAAACCCGCGATCCAGCCCTCTGTCCGCTTCGAGAGGAGCGCCACGTCATCTTCTGTGAGAGGCAAGCCCATACGTTGTAAAAGAAAGCTCGCCGCCTCAGCCTGGGTAAAGCGCAGATCCTGGTTGCGGATCTCGATCAACTGACCACGAACACGCCATCGGGAAAAGGGCAGTTCTGGATCAATTCGCGTGGCGAGGACCAGGTGCAGATTGGCAGGAAGATGATCGATCAAGAAGAGCAAGGACTCGTGGATCGCCTGGTCCTCAATCACATGGTAGTCATCCAGGATGAGAATAATCTCTGTGCCCACCTGTGCCAGCTCATTGAGCAGGATCGTCAAGATGGTTGAAAGCGGGGGAGATTGAGTCAACCGCAACAGCGCCAGTGCCTCTTCTCCAATCGTGGGCAAACTGGCGCGTAGAGCCGCAATGATTGAGGCCCAGAAGCGGATCGCTTCAGCGTCCAACGCGTCGAGGGAAAGCCAGGTAACTGCCTGTTTGGCTCCCTCACGCTTTGTGTCCTCCGCGCTCCCCCTGCCTCTCTGCTGCAAAGAGGCTGCCCACGCCGAGAGCAAGGTGGTCTTCCCACTTCCCGCAGGGGCGCAGACGAGTGTCACAGGGTGAAAGCGTGCCGCATCCAGTTCTACGAGCAACCGAGAGCGTTCTACCAGCGAGCCAGGCAGACGAGGAGGAGCAAGCTTGGTGGAGAGCAGCACGCTCCTTTGTTCGGACGACGATGCTGGTAGAGGCAAGGGGGCACGAGAAGCAGGCGAGGACTTGCTGCCCAGGTCCTGTGCCACCTCCTCTAAGTGTGCCAGGGTCACTAGCGCGCTTCGCCCCAGATAGCGCTTGCGGGTGTGGCCCTCTTTGGTGTGATAGGCATACCAGTAGCCCGTTCCTCGGGGTCGGGACTCTTTGAGGACACTGAGATGGCCGCATTGCCCCTGGAAGGAGAAGGAGGAATGCGTCGTCAACCAGGCTACCCACGGTTCCTCGTTTCCTGGGACGATCTCCTGTGGTGGATGGTGAGGGGTGACAAGGGTGTAGATTTTGCTCTGGACAGACCACATAAGGATATAGGTGGATGGTTTTGGCATGGACTTCTTTTCGACCTCGGGTGTTATCCCCAACTCCCCAACATAGAGTGAGTATAGCATACACTGGGATGAGCAGGCAAATAGCCATTCATTCAGTTAGGGTTCCACCAAGAAACGGGAGCGAAGCAATAGTCGCCCAATCAGCGTTAATGTGTTGAACGCGTAAAGCGACGACAGCAGTAGCGTTGGCTCGCTTCCATCGCATGCCGCGCTTTTCATGCGAGCATTCATCACCACAGCAACGGCTCGTTCGACCAAGCCACTGCCAACCGGGTAGCCTTGGTCGCGCCACTGCTCATAATTGCCGATCCAGCCGTGTTGGGTTTCCAGATACCGGAGAGCTTCCTCCAAAGCAGGAGGCATTTCTCTGCTCGCGGGAAGCAAGCGCTGCAAATGTTTGAGCGCCCATTAGCGCTGACAATAGCCTGGGAAAGGGATGCATCGTGGTTCGGATAGTTCGGTACCTTACAAAAGCAAGAAGCGCCATTCTCCTTCAATCCGGCGCCCAACTGGACCGATCAACCCCGTCTCAAGGCGCCCAAGCACTGGGGGCCGCTTGCAGATGCTGATTCCGATCGCGCCATTGCCCACCTATGCCCGCCTTTCTCAACCCGATGGAGAAGCTCTGTCACCTGCTCAAACAGGAAATCCAGCATCTGTACCGCTGGGCCGATAACCTGCAGCAGCTGCGTGAGCGAATGGTTGACTTTCCCCAGCAGTTTACTGATGGCTTGCCCGAACTGCTACATACCGTTGGGCTTGATAGACCAGATGACATTCTTAATGTTCATAAAGAGAGGGGGATGCGGTGGCCTTTTCCTCAAAAGCTGTATGCCAAAGAAGGAAAAAGCCTGGGTGATAAGATACAACAAGGCGAGCATACTGACCACGATTGTCAAGGCAGGCTTCTATACGGTGCGGCTGGCACAGGGGCAGGGGCCGTCGCCTGGTCCAGGGGAACCGTCCATGTGCCAAAGCTGACAGGCTCTACGGTAGGAACGGGCAATCCTGCTTGAGGAGCCTGCGACCACGCTTCCTGTGCCAGCTCATCCAGTTTTTGCATCTGCCCATCCTGGAGGATATGCTCAATAGCCGCACCATTGAGCGCAAAGTGGACGCTAATCGCTACTCTCACGGCGGTCGGATCGCCCGTGAGGAAAGAGGCGATGCGATAGACCTCTGTCATATCCTTCTCCTCCACGCGTCCCCAATAGCGCCTCGCCACATCGAACGCGACGAATACGCCAATCCAGAGTACAAAACTGGACAATGAGCTGATATTCGATGGCAAGACGCTCAGAACAAGGAAAAGCAGAACAGAAGCGCCTAGAATGCCCCAAGTTGTCAGCCTGCCGAGATGTTCGTGAAGGACAGCTCTTGTCTTGATGACTCCCACGGCAAACCCAATGAGAGCATCTTGCTGACGCCACTCGGAGTGACGCAGAAAGAATTCGCCGAGAACCAGCATGGGTTTGCTCAGACCTGCGATAGCGACACAGGAGATTGCTCCTATGTCCTGTTGGACCTGAACGGAGGAGAACTCCACCTGCCCTCGTTGCGCCCAGGCAGCGATGCGCGGGGCAAGAGCGGCCCACTGCGTTTTGGCGATAGGCTCGACCTTATACTTGAGGGCATAGA
>JAFMRP010001066.1 GCA_017354095.1 Ktedonobacteraceae bacterium | reverse complement strand
AGAAGATCATATGCGAGTCGATACTCCGACCGCGAATCAGGCGGCCACCAGGATGCTGGCTGAACTGATCGGTCAGGGCGTGCTGTTCTTTTTACCGTTAGCCCCCCTTGATCGTCGCGCAGCTGCCGAACACTTGCAAGCGCTTTTGCCTGGCAGTGTCTCAGAAGAGATACAAGAGGCGTTGCTCGCGCGCACTGAAGGGAATCCTTTTTTTCTGGAAGAGCTGGTGCGTGATCTGCTCCTTCAGCATCAGATTGCGTATGATGATGGCGGTTGGAAGGCTGCAACGCCCGTAGGGGCTGTATTGCCGCAAAGTATTATTGTCGCAGTTGGTCAGAGGCTACAAGGAATAAGTATTGCCTGCCGGGAAGTCTTACGTGTGGCTGCGCTCTTTGGCCATACCTTTTCGCTCCATGCACTGACGAACGTTTTACAGGACACTGCATATCATGGAGCCATCTTCTCAGCACTCGATGAAGCTGGAAAGGCCTCGCTTATTGCGATAAGACCGGCTGTTGAACATCATCAAGAGGCCTTTGATGACAACGACGATCTGTTTGATGAACGGATAGCACCGCTTGTCGAAAATCATCGTGTCTCATACATCTTTTGTCAGAGAATTGTCCAGGAAGTATTGTCTGCCGAAGTGTCTGCCCATCGTCTTCCTGCGTTGCATAGAGCTATTGGGGCGGCGTTAGAAGAAGATTACGAGCAGGAAGCTTCGGCCCATGCAGTTGAACTGGCGCGTCATTATATTCTAGGCGGTGACAGAGAACTCGCCTTGCGCTGGAGTTTACTGGCGGGAGAACAGGCTGCGAACCAGCAGGCGTATCGAGAAGCTATTGGCTACTTTCGTACGGTCCTACGCCTCCTGACGACAGGGGCACCGTCGAGTCACGTCCCTTCGCCAGCACAGTTGCACGCGACCATTGGAGAACTGTGGTTCAAGCTCGGGGAACTGGAACAGGCGGCGACATCTTTTCAGGCGGCGCTTGATGGTGCTCCAGGAGCGGGCTTCCATCGGCAAGATCGAGCGTCCATCTTGCCGTTTGCGCGGACGTATCGACTCGCGGCAGATGTATATCGGATGCAGGCGAAATATGACCAGGCACTGGCATATCTCCAGACAGCCAAAGCCATGCTCGACAGGGAAGGGGACGAAAAAGCAGGTGTGGTAGATCAGGTGATACAACCGCACAGGCAAGCAATTTGGGTCTCCTGGTTTCCAGGGCGAAGCATCACAGAGCATCTCAATACCGCTCTGTTAGAGCGGGTCAGCCTATCAGAGCGGATATTATTGCTGCAAGCGCAAGCAACACTCGATATCCTCTTTCAGCGGAAAGAGGAGGCCGAGGCGTCACTCTGGCACTCGCATCAATTGGCGGTTCAAGCAGGAGATCAGGGAAGTCAGGCATTTGCACTTCACTTGATTGGATGGCTTCGTGGTTGGGGGATACATATTCGCGAAGCGATTCGACTCCAGGAACAGGCACGCGAGATGTATATTGCGCTGGGCGACCCGCTGCGTGCCGCGCTCAGTGATCAGGGATTGGGTTGTGTGTACCAGGCGCTCGGGGAGACAGAGCGTGCCCGTTTCTACACCGCACAGGGGTTGAAACGGGCTCAGCGTTATGGTGCTCGCTTTACCCTGGGCTGGCTCTACTGGAACATGGGGACCATCGAATTGGCATGTGGGAACTGGTCGGAGAGCGAAAAACACTTTGAAGAGGCATGGAGGGAGCAGGAGGCGACTCATACGGTTCGACTTGCTCCTCTGGTGCTGCAAGCGCAGGCAGAGCTCGCAATGCGTCATGGTGATTGGTATCAAGCCGAAAGCTCCTTCCAGAGGAGTATTGAGAAAGCAGCCAATACGGAGTGGTATCCCGGGTCGCTTGCCCTCTACGGCCATTTTCTGGCTGTTACCGGGCGAAGAGCCGCAGCGCGCCCCTATCTTGACCAGGCTGCCGCGTGCCCAGAGCCACCGGGCTATGGTGGGGACTTTTATCTTCCCTTTCTGGCTGAAGGGTATCTTCATCTGGAGGCACATGAACAGGCCAGGACATTTGTTGAGCGTATTCAGAACCTGCGTGGCTTCATGTACTATGGGTGTTCGGTTGATCGCGTTTTGGGAGTAGTCGCGATGCAGGCGGGCGATTGGACACTGATGGAGCAAGCGTTTGAGAACGGCTTGAGCCTGTGCCGTCGCGCAGGAAATCAGCCCGAGGTAGGGACTATTTTGTACGAGCAGGCACGAGCGATGGTGATGCAGAGCACCAATCTCTCGCACCAGGAGCAACAGCAGGCGCTCAAACGGATGCATCACTTGTGTGAGCAGGCACGAGCGGTGTTCGTACAGTACCATATGCAGCGTGCGACAAGCATGGTAGATACCCTGCAAGAGGGTATCCGCCAGTTGGAGGCGCGCGTGAGAGATGAGCCGCGTGCTGGCACTTCCCTCAAACCTCTCGAGAGAACGGAGGTGCCTGAGGACGGTAGATATGGACCTGATCCTCGACTGACAAAGCGAGAGATAGAGGTGCTGCGCCTGGTTGCCAAAGGTCATACGGACCGTGAAGTAGCCGATGCCCTGGTCCTCAGCCCCCGCACGGTGCATCGACATCTGAGCAATATTTTTGTCAAGCTCGATGTGCCTGGGCGTGCAGCTGCTGTGGCCTATGCGGTTCGACGGAAAC
>JAFMRP010001065.1 GCA_017354095.1 Ktedonobacteraceae bacterium | reverse complement strand
GAGAGATGGCGGAAAGTGACATAGTCGTTTGGTATAAAATTCGCCATAATAGAGATTTCGGCAGCGAGAAGAAAAGCAATAGCATTATGTATGATCGGACTTACCGGTATCTTGATACCATACATTACAACGGCATAAACGATCATGTTGACAATAGCTGCGCATCCACCAATGAAGGCAAAAGAAAAGAAGCGTTGCACCCAAGCGGCACGACCACCAGAGACACGATCAACAACATCGAGAACCTGATTCACAAGCGCCCAGGGCGTAGGGCGATAACTCGGCAGGGTATGAGAGGACGAGGGCTGCGCCAGTTGTGCATCCAGCACTTCTAACGAATCTGAGAGCTCATCCTCCAGATTGCGCTCTAATACAGACTGTTCCATGAGTACTCCACAAATTTCAATTCTACTAGGGCCTGTTACAACGTTCATACAATTATGCAGGCTGCGCTTCTTGCGTCTTTTCCTACCACATACGGGACAGTGATTTGCATGTCAGGCTGTATATAGCGCTCTCTGCTTCTACTGTTCACTTGCCCCATTACAAGACTTGTGCATTATCCTACAGACACTAGAACGGCCTGCGAACCAAGGAAGTAACAAGTAGTATGTGAGTACCAAGCGACCGGGTTAGCTGGAGAAGCAGAGGGAGACCAGCGGCTTCGTGAGTGGTAAAACGCTCGCATTTTCCGATTCGCGAAGCTATAATAAGTGGGAAGAAAAGTCATCGTTGACGGGGGGCCTTTATGCAGCGCCAGCTATTTCAACCGCTCCAGCTTGGTCCGCGAGAGGCAGGCAACCGTATCCTCTTTGGCAGCCATGCCACCAATTTTGCCCGGCATCACCTGCTCAGCGCGCAGCACGCCGACTACTATGCAGCGCGCGCGGCGGGCGGAGCGGGTATTATTCTTCTGGAAGAGCACACCGTTCATCCTTCTGACCAGCCCTATGAAAGTGCACTGAAGGGCTATCTGCCCCAGGCATCTCAGGCTATCGCGACTGTGGCCAGGCGCATCCATGCCCATGGTTCGCTGGCTCTGCTACAGCTTAATCACAATGGTCAGCAGTCGAGCAGTGACTATACACAGAGAGAGTTATGGGCGCCCTCGCCGGTACCCAATGTTGCCACGCGCGAGGTGCCCAAGGCAATGGAGAGAGCTGATATACAGGCAGTCATTGCTGGTTTCGCCGGGGGAGCGCGAGCAGCGGTAGCAGGGGAAAGCGATGGCATCGAACTGCAAGTAGCGGATAGTTCCCTGTTACGCCAGTTCCTCTCGCCGCTCACCAACCAGCGCAGCGACGAGTATGGCGGAGAGCTCAATAATCGCCTGCGCTTCCTGCAAGAGACGATCGAGGCTGTTGACAGAGAGCTGGGATCTGATCATGTGCTGGGGCTGCGTCTCTGTACCGACGAGCTTGCGCCCTGGGCGGGCCTGACGCCTGAGCAGGGTATTGAAATCGCGCGCCTATTGAGCGAAACCGGGCGGATTGATTATCTGACCATCACCATGGGCAGTATTTTCAGCACCCAGATGTTTCCTTTTCACGCTTCGATGCAGGTCGCGCGTGGCTATGCCGTGCACCTGGCCGCGGCCGTCAAAGCCGCCGTCACCGTCCCCGTTTTCGCCGCCGGGCGTATCATGAGTGCGGAGCAGGCTGAAACTATCCTGGCGCAGGAGCAGGCGGACGGAGTGGAGATGATCCGCGCGCTGATCGCCGATCCACAGCTGCCACGCCAGGCAATGCAGGGACAGGGGGAGCGTACACGGCCCTGCATCGCCTGCAACCAGGGCTGCCAGGTGCGCACCATAATGAACGCAGAGATTAGTTGTAATGTTAATCCTGACCTGCTGCAACGGGGTACAGCGCCAGCGGCTGCGGCTCGTGGAGGCAGTGTATGGATCATCGGCGGTGGTCCAGCCGGGATGGAGGCAGCACGCAGCACGGCCCTGCGCGGGCGGCGTGTCGTACTCTACGAACGCGCACAGGAACTGGGTGGGACGGCAGCGCTGGCAGCCAGGAGTCCAGAACGACAGGAGTTGCGGCTGATCACCGATTACCTGCAGGCAGAGCTGCAGCGCCTGCAGGTCGAGATACATAGCGGGATCGAAGTCAGTCCCCGGATGGTGCTGGAGCAGCAGCCCACCAGCGTTGTAGTAGCCACAGGAGCCCGGCCCGGCCCAGGCCTGTTGCCCATTCCTGGCCATGATCTGGCACACGTCACAAATATACGGCACATGCTGGCCGGAGCAGAGGTAGCGGGTGAGCGTGTGCTGGTTATAGACGAAACCGGGGCGCACGGCACACTCGCAGCAGCAGAGCTTCTGGCAACTTCTGGTAAGCAGGTCGAGATTGTCACCTCGGAGTGGTATGTAGGGCGGGACCTGGTTGCTACACACGATATTGCGCACTGGTTGCAGCGCGTCCTGGCGCTGGGTGTGACGCTCACCACGCACACCAACGTCGCCCGTATCGAAAAGGGCAGGGTCATTCTGGTAGATTGCTTCGCGGAGGGTGAGATCGAGCGCCAGGTTGATGCTGTTGTGCTGGGCACCTACGAGTTGCCGGAGCAGGAGCTGTACCTGGCGCTGAAGGGCAAGGTCGCGCGTCTTTTTCGCATTGGCGACTGCGTGGCACCACGTCGTATCGAGCAGGCTATTCGTGAAGGCAGGCAGGTTGGTGAACAGCTTTAG
>JAFMRP010001064.1 GCA_017354095.1 Ktedonobacteraceae bacterium | reverse complement strand
TGCCTGCTGGAGCAGTTCTCGCAATGGCAGGTCCAGTCCGGAAAAGCCGGCTTTGGAGGCCAGTTGTAGTGCGTCGTCAAAAGTGAGTGAGAGTGAGATGACGCCGGTATTCAAACTTTGAAACATTATTTTCTCCCTACTACTCTGTCAAACTTCGTTTAAGATAAAGGATAACGAGCAAGTTGTTGGGATGCTATCCTGGATGACGACAAGAAGCTGTTGTATTACGACATGGTGGGGCGGATGATAGACGAGTGGCAAGGGTGGAAAAAGCTCACGTCTCGCTGTATTGAGACGTGAGCTTTGTTAAAGAAAGGACCTATACGAACTTGAACGATTGCAGCATTGGGTGAAAGATCGAGCGATCGTCGCGGTCAAAGTTCTGGGTGGAGCTGGCGTAGACGATCGAGAACAGGGTAGTTTCCCTGCCAGGTACTTCGTGGTTCGTGGCCAGCGTGACCATTTTTTCGCTCTGCGTCTTCCCCTGGGCGGAAATATCGGCAGTCGCGCCAGCCTGGGTCCAGGTGACGCCGTTGATGGTTGTAGTCGCTGGCAGGTTCAGCTTTTTGTAATTTTTCCCACCCTTTTGTACACTGTTCAGAACGGTTGAAACCGGTTTATCCGGCTTAATGGTCCCTTTGGGATTGGGAGCTATTTGCACCACGAAATTGGCGATGCTGTTGGGATCGTTGAAGGTAACAGCATTGACCCCTTTGGTTACCTTCCAGTTTTTGGGATAGTTGATGGTGTAGCCATCGCCTTTATACTGGGTGAATGCGACTTTTGTCGCTGCTGTAGAGGCGGTGGTAGGAGTAGTAGAGGCGTGTGTAGGGGTGCGAACGGTACTGGTGCCAGCAGCACTGTTCAGGACGCTACCGCTACTACTATTTTGGGAGCAGGCTGTGAGCAGCAGGAGTATGCCGCACAGCGCTCCTAGCAGATAGAGTGATGTATGGTGTTTCATTCCTTGGTAAACCTCCGTTAAATTATGCATCCTTTTCCTCTCGCTCCACCTGCGGCGGAGCGAGGGGAAAAGGATGCAGGAGGGCCTGCGGCCCTCCTGCATCTCCCGCACTTGAAGCTTGACGCTACACTCAGGTGTGTCAGGAAAGTGGGGGCAGGGGTGGATCGAGCAGCAGTACTGAAGGTACCCGACTGGGGGCAGCCAGGCGCAGCAGGGTATAGCCGATGCCGGCCAGGCCTGTCATCAGTCCGGGAGTTTCCACGCCCTGTGGCACGCCGGTCACCCAGCCTTGCTCTTCAATGCTGGCCAGCAGCATCGCGGAGAGGCGCTGCACTTCCTGCGCGTAGCGTTGCTCGCCCAGCAGTTCCGAGGCGCTGAGCAGAACATCCAGGTTGCCCATGTCGCCATGACAGAGAGAATGATTGCTGCCAAAGCCCCGTTCGATAGTAGTCTGGAGCGCAGCGGCGATCTCAGCCCGCGTCTCATTGTTATCGATGAGATGTAATGTTCCCAGGCGAGCCAGTGCTACGCCTGGGGCACCATGGCACCAGGCAACCATATAGGCCTGCTGCTCATCGTTCAAGCGGTCGCGTACATCTGAGCGCAGGTCGGGCCAGTTGCGCACGGTGGGGGAGTACTGGCTGCGCTCGTAGGCGAGAGCCTCTAAGGCTGTCTGATAGAAGCGCTCCTCGCCGCTCACAGAGAAGAGGCGCAGTAGATTGAGAATGGCGCCAGCATTGCCGTGTGATAGTCCAAGCAGTGGTGTCTGCTGCTGTCTGGCACACCAGCCGATGCCTACCGGACAGGTGGTTGTATGAGCCAGCAGATGATCGCCACACTGCAGCGCCGCGAGCAGTGTTGAGATCGAGGGCGCGACCACATACAGGCTGAGCAGCGCTGAGATGCAACCTGCAGAGCCGTTGACCACGTCAAACAGTTCGTCTTTAGAGATCAGGTCGGGCAGTGTTTCCACCAGTTGCGCGGCTTCTCGATACAGCTCAGGCTCATTCCAGAGGCTACCCAGGTGCGAAAGCAGGTAGATGAAGGAACCGGCTCCACTGAAGGCACCGATGCTCAAGCTGCCACTCTCTTGCTGGAACTGGACCTGTTTGCGAACGCTATTGAGCGCCTGCCTGGCCAGTTCGTTATATCTGCTTTCGCCTGTCAAGCTGCCCAGATAGGCCAGGAAAAGCGCAATGCCGGAGACGCCGCTGTACAGGTCCAGGTCAGAGGCCTGCACGTGCCATTCGCGTTCATTTACCGGAGTCAGACCCAGCCAGCCCACCACGCCTTCGCGATACAGCGCCAGGTCGCAGAGCCGGTCGCCTATCGAGCGTGCAGCCGCCAGAAAGCGCTCGCTTGAAACAGGTGTGTTTGTGGGGCGGAGCTTGAGCAGGCGCTGGGCAGACTTATCGATCTCTGAGATAGTAGTCATAAAGGAGGCGCGGATCATCCAGACCTGCTTTTCCAGGTCCTGTTCGCTAAAGCGCGCCAGCATCCTGCGGGCCATGTCAAACCCTGTCTCATCGAAAAAATTCTCCAGTTCCAGCCCTGAGCTGGTATAGACACTATGTGAGTCTGGATGACTGGTAAAGACCGGGATATCGCCTGTCCACAGGTCGGCGCGCTCGGCGGCGATGACACGCTCCAGGAATGGCTGTTGCTCCACGCCTACCCATAGATAGTCCAGGTGACGATCGAGATCCAGTGCGTCGCGCAGCATATCGGGATGG
>JAFMRP010001063.1 GCA_017354095.1 Ktedonobacteraceae bacterium | reverse complement strand
GCTCGCACCGGATGGGCTTGGTCGCGCAATGGGAGCATCCCCTGGCCTGCTGGTTGCGTGATTCGCTTCTGGCACTCACGCCACCACAAATGCTGTTGAAACCATTCAAACCGGTGGCAAGCTCTACCTGGGAGAGCAGTTGTGAGCCTGCAAGAGCCGCGAGCCTGCGGGAAAGGGTCGTCTTTCGCCAGGTGCTGGATCATGAAGCGAGTCATCGCTAGGGAGATCATGACCTTGCTTAAACGGCGATATTGGGTACTCCATCGGAGAGAGCGTCTCTTCCCAGACAAAAACCGTTGTGATAGATGAGGCAGCACCTCATCCTTTGAGGTCGTGTCGAAGGGATGGTGTGGAGGAAGATGACAGACCATCCCTGAAGCGAGAGCCAATGCCGGCCTATTGGGCCCTATCAGCCTGAAAGGAGACCGCATGAACGAAACTGCTGATCGGAATGAGATGAAGCACCCGGAGGAGCGCTCTATGAGAATCTGTATTGATGAGGCAAAGAACGCGGCTGCTCAAGGAGCGTATGCGCTTGCTGCGTTCGTGGTTGTCAAGGACAAGATCCTGGCGGTGAAGCATACGTCGTTACATCGCACCTTTGATCCCACCGCGCATGCAGAGCTGCTCGCATCAGAGAGGCTGCTGCTCAGGTGAAGAGTCGATATCTCCAAGATGGCTACCTCTACACCACGTGTGAACCCTGTCCTATGTGTGCCGCTGCCGCCGTTTTCGCGAAGATGGCCGGGATCATCTATGGGGTCAGTCAGCCAGACGCCATCCACCATGCATCTCTCCGCAAAGAAAACAGCCAGAGTTGGCGACAACTAGCCGTTCGGACGGCATACATCTTGGAGAGAGGCACCCCAAAGCTTGAGCTTTATCCTGATGTTTTGAGGGAGGAATGTTTGAGCTTATTTCAGTACCATCTATGGTCGGTGGTCAGGCTCGCCGCTGATTGCCCTGCGCATGTTCCGTTTGACGGCTCTTCTCAACTCGTCACTGTTTGCAGGAGGGACGAACCATATATCTCAAGCATCCCTAAGGTTGGTTTCTTCACGAGCAGTCAGTCAACTGGCTTGCCACGTATGGGATCTCCCGCAAACCTGCTGGACATGACTGAGAGGTTTTGAGCAGCATATTCCCTCAATGATCCAAAATCAGCAGGTTCGCGGGAGATGCTACCACCAAATTTTGTCCCTCTTGAAACCCTCAAAGAATTGCTCTGCAAGCTCCGAATGGTGCTCGCTCGTTCCTCCACCAGCTCCTGCAAGCATTGACAACGCTCCTCTTTGCTGGGGCGACGGGCGGGCAAGGCGAGGAGAGACTATCCGTTTGCTGGCATGCCTGCCCTGCTGCTCGTCTGCGGTGTTGGCGTTGATAGGAGGGCTGGTTCCTCCTCTTCCAATGATCTTGGCTCTACAAAATTGGAGCAAGTTCAAACTGATGGGAAGAGCGCGAGTACTTTCATCCTGCTTCACCATTGTTTGTGTCGTATGAAGCCCATGATTGCCGCATTCACCGTCCCTCTTTTGTAAATTCTGCTTTGAGGTCTCGCAGCAACCGATCCAGTGCTTTCTGATACTCATCATGGTGTTTCCAACGGGTAAAATCGCCGATGCTGCGCGTGTTGTGAATGAGTGCAGGCCAACCCTCTTCAATGTCCATCACGGTCTTGTCCAAGCGGATTGGAAAGAGGATGATTTTGTTCTCTTGGCGTTCTCGAGCTAATGCTCTCTCTACCTCCTGCTCGACCCATTGACTTGCGACTGAATACTGTGAAAGCACCAGCAGCAATTTGTCATAGAGGCGAATGGACTCATCAACGCGAGGTCGGATCTTGTCGCCGATCTTCAGGTCTTCTGGGGCAAACCAACAGCGAACGCCTTTGCTTTGCAAATCGGCATAGAGACGCTTGGTAAATGTTTGATCCCTGCTGGAATAGCTGATGAAACAGGAGTAGAAATTGATAGGGTTATCAATAAGGGAATGTGTATAGATAATCCAGATCTTTGGAATACCAGCCCTTTGGAGGAAGACTTCTGGGATATTACCCCTTGAACGAATGATGGTATCAATGCCAATGGTCGAAGGGGCTTGATGGATTACAGACTCCAGTCCTTTTACGTGACTGAGATCAACATCTGCAAAAATCACACCACCAAGGGCGGCATTGCTCAGGTTGGCATCATTAAGGATAACATTGCTGAGATTAGTATGTATAAGGGTGGTTTTGCTAAGCTTGCGTTTTAACCAGTGAGGTCAAACAAGCAAGTAGAACCTGACAAAACAAGCCTCATGTGCGATACTAGAGCTATGAATACCTCTTCCCTGGAAATGTTGGCGAGCTTTCGTCAGCACATGTATCACCTTTTCACGCGACGTCGCGATGCGCTCTTCGCGGCTTTCCGACGCATTGTTGACTACTGGCCCCACACTTTCTCCTGCTCACCTGAGCCTGGCTTCCAGTTTTCAGCGAGGGTGGGGCAGTGTCTACGATGCCCTGGTCGATGGTCAAATGGACGGGCAGGCAATCGAAAGATTGCTTGCCCAGCATCCGCTCGAAGCAGAAGAAGCTATCTATGCAGTTGACACGAGCGTGTGGGCTCGTTGCGATGCCGAAACCAGCCCCGCACGTGCCTTTTATCATCATCCGTCCCGCCATTGGGCAGGGCAACCCATGGTGGCAGGCTGGGCGT
>JAFMRP010001062.1 GCA_017354095.1 Ktedonobacteraceae bacterium | reverse complement strand
ATGGATGTACTTGGCGCAATTTGCCTGGAGATTTTCCGCCCTATGGGATCGTTTCACACTACTACCATGCGTGGCGACGAAGTGGGCTCTGGCGAACCATCAATGACGCTCTCTGAACGCAGATACGCAAAGCTGAGGGACGCCATTCCCAACCAAGCGCTGCCTGTTTGGACAGCCAAAGCGTGAAAACGACTGAGATGGATGGGGAGCGAGGCTATGATGCAGGCAAAAATGTGAAAGGCCGCAAACGTCACCTGTTGGTGGACACACTAGGACTCTTGCTCATCGTGGTGGTCCACACCACCTCGATTCAGGATCGAGATGGGGCCAAGCTGGTGCTGGAAAAAGTTCCCGGTTGTTTCACGCGGCTCGCCCATATCTGGGCAGACGGCGCATATACTGGTCAACTGATTATGTGGGTGAAAGTAACCTGTCGCTGTTTCCTTGAGATTGTAAAACGCTCCGACCAGTCCAAAGGATTTCAAGTGCTGCCGCGTCGTTGGGTATCAGAACGCACATTTGGATGGCTCAATCGCTCTCGACGCTTGGCCAAGGACTACGAGCGGCTACCCGAGAGTAGCGAAGCCATGATTTACATTGCTATGATCCGCCTGATGCTGGCACGACTCGCACGCAAGCCCCAAGCAAAACAGCAATGCAAGCCTCCACAGCAATCATGCCCAAGATGCACGGTTGATGGTGATATCCTCGCTACTTGATTTTCTTACGGATCCTCAGCAGAAATATGCTGGATGCCTGCACGCCAGCGACTGGCTGAGCGTCAGCGAATACACCGAGAGCGATCCTTTCGCTCTCTGGTGAATGCTGATGCCCGCGTTGTCTTCGTTTGGCTGACTCTTATCAGTCGAATGCTCCAGTTAATTGAATAAGGGGAACAAGCATGACAACATCCAGAAGAATTCCTACGACGCCCACTATCAGTCCAGCCAAGGCAAGGCTTACTCCACTTCTCCATTGCGGTAGTCGTACTTTGTAGAGTGCAATACCACTCAAAAGGCAAAGTGGCAAAGGGAACAGAACGACGACAAAAAGATTCAGAGATCTCGCCTCATAGAGCCAGATTGTCGAGGCCTCAGGTGGGTAAGGAAGAGGGATGCCGAGAACGACCAGGAGTACGAGAAAGAGGCCTGTACAAGCAAGAGTCAGAGGAGCCGTCCAGTGCCTGCCAGAAGGTCGTGTGGGCTGTTCCTCTGTAGTACTGTTATCCATAAAAGAAACCCTTCTCTTTGAGAGAGACAAAAACGTTCTCAAGGATTGCTACTAGACACTCTATTTACGAGAGCAGAACGCATCTCCCTTATCATATCATATGCTATGCAATACCACGCACACTCAGCATCCCCAGGTTTTCCCCAAGACGCCCTCTCAGTCCACGTGAAACGAGGGAATCGGCATAGACGGTAGGAAGTCCGCTACGGTTCTTTGCTGACAGAGGAAGAACTGTCTCATCGAGAATGCATCGTCTTGCATATTCTGCAAAGCCCGACGATTAAATGACATGAACTCATTTTTTTACAGGCTCTAAGCTTGCGTTTTAACCATGAGGGGATAGCCGAAAGTCGCAAGAGACCATCAGAGAAATCAGCTACCGAAGAAAAAGGAGGATGAAGCAGCCTTTTTAACAGCAGGATAACGAGGAGCATGACCAGAAAGACGGCCTTTGGGCCGTCCTGGTGACTGTCCACAGGGTTTTGGTACGTTTGCAAGCACTGGAAGCTTTCCCAGAAGGGACGAAAACGCTCGACGCACGCGGTAGGGAGTCAATTGGCCTTCGGCCAATGGTTTTTCCCAGGGCAGTCGGTGATCGACAACCAATGGACGAGCCAGACGCAGTTGCGTGTAAGCAAGAACGACCAACCACGTCCAGCGATCGGCTTGCTCAGGATAGCGCACTCGTGGCAGTGTCCAATGAAGACACTGTTTGACAAAGCGGAAGGTGTGCTCTAGCAGAAAGCGAGCAACAGAGGCGCGCCAGACCAATGGCAAAAGAGGCTGTTCAGGAGCATGCCACCATAACCACAATTGCTTGGGAACGCGTGTATGTTTGGGAAGTTGAGCAACTTCAACAAGGATCAACGTTCCTCGTACGACTGGTCGTGGACCGCGAGTGCCACGTTTGGGATGATTCTGAGGGATCGCATGGAGATGATGCCAGGCACGTACCCGAACACGGCCATACTGGGCATCCTCAGTCACCTATTCCTGGTCGGGTTCGAGCCAAGTCGTGGGGTCAGCGCAAGCAAATTGGTGCCCATGCCGTGGAGGGCGTCCCGTAGGAGCCGCTTCGGAGGGATCAGCATAAAAGCACCGTCCAGAGCGCAGTCGCGTGAGGGCAGCAGCATGCAGCGAACCCCAAGCCAGGGCGAGTTGCCCCGGCTCATAGCCCGCATCGAAAACAAAAATGGGCAAAGAAGCGGCATCAGGAGCGCCATGCAAGAGTTCTTTGATTTGTTCCACAGCTACTTGATTGATGTTTTCACCGGGCTTGAGGCGACGGATCTTACGCGGAGCCGTCCCGCCTGTCATGAGCAAGGCTCACCTGGGCAATCCCATGGTACGCCCAGCCTGCCACAATGGGTTGCCCTGCCCAATGGCGGGACGGATGATGATAAAAGGCACGTGCGGGGCTGGTTTCGGCATCGCAACGAGCCCACACGCTCGTGGCAACTGCATAGATAGCT
>JAFMRP010001061.1 GCA_017354095.1 Ktedonobacteraceae bacterium | reverse complement strand
CAGGGCGGGCAACAAAGTCTGAGTGGGCTGACGCCACCGCCGCCGCCCACCACCCCATCATATTTCTCGCAGGCCAGCAGTCCCTCTTACGCAATAGATCCATATGCGCCAACTCAAGCTAATTATTCCTCCTCGCAGGGACCAACGCCACCAACACCCAAAAAGCGTCTCTCTCCTGTGACGACCACGCTCCTGATTTGTCTTGCTTTACTGGTCATTGGAAGTGGTATTCTTATCTATTACACAGGTGTGTACGAACCTGGTCGCAAAGCGGGCCTGGCGACGGCCACCGCCAATGCGCAGGCCAGTGCCACCGCTCAGACGACGGCCACCGCCAACGCTCAGGCCAGTGCTGCTGCCCAGGGCTCTGCCACAGCAAATGCCCAGATAACAGCTACCGCCAACGCCCAGGTCGCTGCCACGGCCAGTGTCGTAGCGTCCATGCAACAACAATATGACCAGGTAGTAAGTGGTACACCTACGCTCAACGACCCGCTGAGCGGTCCCAGCGCGAACAATTGGGATGAGGCAGCCCAGGAATGCACATATGCGAACGGAGCTTATCACGTTGCTATCGCGCGGCAAAGAATCTTTCTCTACTGCACCGCGCGTGCTACTAATTTCAGTAACTTCGCCTACCAGGTTTCCATGAATATTCTCAAAGGCGATAGTGGTGGCATGATCTTCCGTGCTGATATCAATGCCCCTCATTTTTATCTCTTTACATTCTCAACCAACGGCTCGTACAGCCTCTACTACTATCCGAACAACAAAGCAGAGGATTCGCAGCCGCTCTATAGAGGCTCCAGCACCGTTTTTAACCAGGGACTGAACCAGAACAACACGATTGCGGTCATAGCGCGCGGCAGTACGCTAAGCCTTTATGCCAACGGTAAATATCTTGCCCAGGTAAGCGATACCCATCTTTCGGGAGGGCAGATCGGCCTGGTGGCCTCTGAAAATACCAACAGTACCGAAGTTGTCTTTACGCAGGCAAAGGTGTGGAACTTGTAGTAATGATCCACGGGTTATCTTTGATACCATTTTCTATCCGTATGCTGAACAGAAACTGACCGGAGTACCGTACATGCAGCAGTGCCCCAGGTGCGGCGCCCAGCTACCGCCTCATGCTCATCTCTGCCCTACATGCATTCAGAGCCTGGTTCCCACGCCAGCATCCCGGCAGCCAGGCTCCATCTCTGATGAGAACGACGTACCTCAGTTGCCATTTCCCTCGAACACATCATATGGTTATCAGCAAGCCGTCACAGGACCTCACAGGGCAACCAGGTTTCCGGCACACGCGGGTGTTACCTCGCCTGGTCAGGGCAGAGTACGATCCAGGTTATCACGTGGTTTGATCGCGCTCATTTGCATTCTGATCCTCGTCTTCCTGGCTGGAGGGGTAATCTATTATAGTGCGATCGCTCGTCCTGCGCAGTTACAAGCTGACGCCAACGCTACAGCACAGGTGGTACAGGCCAGCACACACGCGACCGCCACAGCGCAGACGCAGGTGGCAACGCAGGCGAGCGCGACGGCCAGTGCCAACGCACACGCGACCGCCACCGTCCAGGCGCAGGGCACTGTTCAGGCGCAGGCGACGACAACCGCGCTACAGAACCTTTACACCCAGTCTACCAGCGGCGTGCCTGTCCTCAGTTCGTCGCTAGCCAGGCAAACAGACTCGCAGTGGGACGTCTACACCGCGCAGGATGGGGGTGGCTGTGCATTTAGCAACGGTGCCCTGCACGCCAGCATCATACGGACGAACTTCTATGTGCCCTGCTTTGCTCAGGCCACTCGCTTCAGTAACTTCGCTTTTGAAGCGCAGGTCATGCTGCTCAAAGGAGACATGGGTGGTATCATCTTTCGCGCCAACCCTGACACAACAATGTACTATGTCTTTCTGATCGGGCATGACGGCTCCTTGCGTCTACTGGCCTCCAAAGACGACAGACATAGTACCACGCTTATCAACAATAAAAGCTCGCTCATCAAAACCGCTTATGGCCAGCCCAACATTTTAACAGTGATCGCTCAGGGAAATAGCCTCAATCTGTATATCAACAAGCAATTTGCCGCGCACATAAACGATTCAACGTTCGCATCTGGTGCCATTGGTGTGGTTGCCGAAGATAGCAGCAATCCAACCGATGTTGCATTCAATAACGTGCGGGTATGGAAAATATAGTAACCTGTTTGACGTAAAATAGCCTCTGGCTGGTGCAATCCTCTGGCACTTGTGTTACTCTATGGAGAGCAAAAGATGTTTCGCGGAGGATGTATTTTTGTATAAGCAGCAAACGAAGCCAGAAAACCTGCCAGCAACCGAACATCAGCCGCCAGAGGCCATTACAGAAAAGAGCGGTGCGACCGCTGATACGCCGGTACCAGGTGAAGAAGAGGTCAGCACACAACAGTCACCCACAGAGGAAAAGGGCAACAGTGATGCCGCGCCACAGAGCAACACACCAACGCTGGTAACAGCGTCGCCGCGGCCATTCGAGGTGCGGCGCTCACCCCTTTTCAAAATCACCAGGCTGTTACTTGCCATCCTGGCTGGACTGCTCATTATCAGTGGTTTCACGTTTATCCTTTACGCGACGAGCGCACAATACCAGGGATCGCTCCACATCTTTGGGACCATGCAGGCCCAATCCACACAGCGTGTTGTCAACGCCACGCAGAGGGCGGTGCAGGGG
>JAFMRP010001060.1 GCA_017354095.1 Ktedonobacteraceae bacterium | reverse complement strand
TGGTTTTCGGTAACAATGAGGCGCATAAGTTTTGGAATATCCTTTTTTTACTTTAGCAGACGCTCGGGCAGGTATGCACGGTGAGCAACTGCCATTTCGTCGTAGATGGCTTCGGCCTTGTCGAATGAGAAAACAAGGGGGTTGCTGGCCAGGGCGCGGATAGCGTCGCGGCGCGTGCCGCTCCAGGCGGCTTCGGCTGTCAGGGCCTGGTATTCGCCGAGCATTTTGACCAGTCCGCTCACCTGGCGCGGCATGGAGCCCTGGATCAGGGGGGTGATGCCGCTGTGGTCCACGTAGCCGGGCATTTCGACGACCAGGTCGTCCGGGAAGTCGCTGATGGCGCCTTTGTTGGGCACGTTGACGTACCAGATTTCCTGGCGGTCGTTGTAGATGGCGTCCATTACGTCGATGGCCAGTTCCAGTTCGTGGATACCGCCACGTGAGCGCCGGGGATTAAGTTCCGGGTTGTCGCTGGCAGCCTGTTCGCGATAGTGTGTCCAGTAGTCGGGGACGCTGGCCATGATGTCCTGGGAACGGGTGGTGGGCTTGGCCTGGTATTCGGCCAGTATTTCTTCTTTGAAGTAGTAGTACTGGAAGTACTGGCTGGGCAGTGATCCCATCTCGCAGGCGAGTTTGAGCATACGCATTTGCCCGCGCGGGGTTTTGCCTTCTCGCGCGAGGCGCTCGTATCCTTCCTGCAAGAGGGGGATGATGTCCTGCCCGTCATACAGGTGGCGCGTGGACCAGGAGCCGTGATTGAGGCCAACCGAGATGGAGTCCAGCTTTGTGGGATCGAGTCCGACCAGGCTGGCGTATTCGGGGTTGAAGATCATTGGTCCTTCGCAGAACGAGTAGGCGGGAATGCTGGTGTGATGCGTTACGGCTTCTGAGACGATGTTGATGGGATTGGTGTAGTTGAACAGGCGGGCGTTGGGGCAGATCTCCTCCATGTCTTTGATGATGCCTTTCATGACGTGGATGGAGCGGAGCGCCATGAAGAAGCCGCCGGGTCCCTGGGTTTCCTGGCCGATGACGCCGTGTTTGAGGGGGATGCTTTCGTCGAGGTAGCGTGCCTCGAAGCCACCGGGGCGATAGCTGGAGAGGACTGCGTCGCAGCCGCGCAGCCCTTCGCGCCGGTTGGTGGTGGCAGTGATGGTGATGTCGAGTCCTCTGGCGCGGGCCATTTTCTGAGCTATCGTTTGCACGATTTGCAGGCGCTCTGCGTTGAGGTCGATGAGGACGATTTCTGAGCCGTTGAAGTTTTCGCCCTGATGGATGAAGGAGGCGACGGTTCCGGCTCCGCGGGTGCTGCCTCCGCCGATGTATGCGAGTTTGATGCGTGCCATGGTGTTGGTTATGCTCTCTTTCTATTCTTCTATTAATATTAATGATAAGAGTGGGGAGAGGGTTCTCCCGCCACACTTCTCGCCGCCTACGGCGGCTCGCAATGAAAAAAGTTTCTTCGGGGGCTGCGCCCCCGCACCCCCTCACTCCCGCTGCGGTTTATCCGAAGGGGGAGAAGTTTCGGGGGCTTCGCCCCCGTGCCCCCAGTCAGGGGTGGTGCTTTCGCCGTAGAGGAAGCAGTGGGTCCAGTGGCCGTTGTCCAGCCGGGTGCGACCAGGGACGCGCTGGCGGCAGATGGGCATGGCGTGCGGGCAGCGCGGGTGGAAGCGGCAGCCGGTGGGTGGGTTGATCAGGCTGGGGATCTCGCCGCGCCCTCGCTCGGTTTGAGGTGCCTGGATGCGGCTGGCCTCAAGGTGGCGTTGTGGGTTGGGGGCGGCGGAGATGAGCAGCCGGGTATAGGGATGGCGGGGGCGTTGAATTACTTCCTCGCAGGGTCCGCCCTCCACAGCCTGACCGGCGTACATGACCAGCGTCTCTTCGGCGAAATAGCGCGCGCTGGCGATGTCGTGTGTGATGAAGAGCAGGGCCAGGTTTTCCTCGTTCTTGAGGCGTAAGAGCAGGTTGAGGATATCCAGGCGAATGGAGACATCGAGCATGGAAACGGGCTCGTCGGCCAAGAGCACCTGGGGGCGGGCGGCCAGGGCGCGCGCGATGGCTACGCGCTGGCGCTGTCCGCCGCTTAGCTGGTAGGGAAATTTCTCGATAAATTGTTCCGCGGGCGTGAGGCTGACTTTTTCCAGCAGTGCCAGTACCTGTGCTCGCTCCTGCTCTTTGTTATGGACGTGCCTGTGTATGTGCAATGGACGGGCCAGGTGATAACGTACGTTATGCACCATGTTGAGCGAGGAGAAGGGGTCCTGGAAGATGAGCTGGACGTGGCGGTAGTATTTGCGCAGCGCGGCGGTGCTGTTGCGCAGTGAGACGGGCTGGTTGCGAAAATGTATGGTTCCCGCGGTTGGCCCATAGACGCGGGCCAGCATACGTGCCACGGTTGTTTTGCCGCTGCCGCTTTCGCCTACCAGGGCTATAGCGCGTCCGGCGTAGAGCGAGAGCGACATGTCTTCTACCGCGTGGATTATCTTGCGGCCAGAGAAGGGATTAGCCTGGCGTACAGGGAAGTACTTGCGCAGGTGTTCTGCTTCCAGCACCGGGTGTACCCTGTCGATGCGCTGTGGGTGTTCTACTTCCAGCACCGGGCTCTCCTTGCCGATTTGCCGCTGCTTTTCACTATTCATTATACGTTGATCCTTTCCGCGAGAGCCTGATAGCTTGAGGCAAGGTCGCCGGTTGTGGGAGGGGCTGA
>JAFMRP010000215.1 GCA_017354095.1 Ktedonobacteraceae bacterium | reverse complement strand
GCCAGCAATCGACCACTCGCGCGTTCGCTAACCAGCGCCCGCCCATCGGGGAGAAATGCCACGCTCCAGGGGATCTGTAAACCGCTGGCAATGATACTTGTTTTGATCTGGACCGGGGATTTTGGCGTCGGGGTCGGCTGTGGCGCAATAGGCGCCGGGGTGGCGGTCGCGCGACTGGTGGGGGTGGCCGTGGGTGGCGTGGTTGCCTGGCTGGGAGCGCTGCACGCTGCCATCGCGATCAGCGTGCTCAGCGTCATAACGAACTGCGTAACAAGACGGACAAGATGGTGCTTTCTCTCCTGCATGAAGACCTCTCCTCCAAAGCTTGACGGCGCTAGAAACAATCAGAGGGATCATTGACCGGTACTGATCAACACCATACCATAGAAACCTGAAAACACCCACATAAATGTACTTCTTGCCTATTCCCGTTTTCACATCCTTTACCAGAAAACAAACGGGGGAACGCTTGCCGTTCCCCCGCTGTCTCTCTTCCCGCTATTTACGGAAAGGCGTAGAACTCATCGATCGACCACCAGCTGCCAGTGCTGGCGGTGAGCACGACCTTGATATAGCGCGCGGACTGTTTGGCGAAGGTGATGACCTCATAGGCGCTGCTGCCCTGCCCGCTGGCAATGGCATTCCCCCACGTACTGCCATCGTTGGAGACAAATACCTGGTAGCCACGCGGGTAATCTCCTCCACTGGACCCGGCGTCCAGCGCGATACTGCTGATGCTTTGTACCTGGCCCATATCAACCTGGAAGCTTATACCCGGACTCTGCGGCTGCCCGCTGGACCAGCGTGTGCCGGCGGTCCCATCGAGCGCGTTGGAGGCAGGTTCTCCCGCATTGGAGACCGAAGCCACGGCGCTCCACCCTCCGCGGTCCAGCGGCTTCGCGGACGGCGTGCCATAGACATGAAGCTCATACAGCGACCACCAGTTGCCCGCACTGCCAATATCAACCACTCTGATGTAGCGGGCCAGCCGCTCAGGGAACGTGATGTTGATGACCTGCCCGGGCCGCACATAGGCCCCACTGCCCTGGCTGTCGGTATCGCCACTGGCGATGCTATTCCCCCAGTTTACGCCGTCCATCGAGGCAAAGACCAGGTAGGCGTGCGGATAGTCTCCGGTGCTGGTGCCGGCGTCCAGGCTCAGACCGTTGATCTTCTGCGGTATGATCATGTTCACCTGGAACCACAGGCCCGGCGACTGCGCCTCGCCGCTTGCCCAGCGAGTTGCAGCATCGCCATCGATGGCCCTGGCCGCGACATCCCCAAACTGGCTGGTGGCTGATGCGGAGGCGATCCAGCCGCTGCGATCCAGCGCTACGACGTTAGATCCACCCCCGGCTGTCTGGGTCCCGCTCCATTTGAACGTTGCCACGGCACCACCCGGCAGCGTGTAGGAGAACCACTGCCCGCCCCACTGCACTACGAAGCTTTGCGTGCTGCTCGCTGTGTTGTAGACGACCAGCACCTTCGAGCCGTCCGGATTCTTAAAGGCGACGTTCGTAATACCATTGCTGCCCGCGCTGGAGTCGATGCGCGAGGCGCCCGGCACCACGAATTTGCTGGCATGCGCCAGGCCGTAGTAATCGCCGCGATACGTCACACTGCCGCTGCTCTGGTTAATTGAAACCACGCCCTGGCACTGCGAGCAGGCCGCACCAGTGCCGAGATTCGGCTTGCCATCGGGGTCGAGCGCCATACCCCAGCGCACCACCGATTTACCCCAGTTGCGTGCTACCCCGATCACCAGGTTCATCGTCCCGGGCAGGCCGTTGTTCTGTTCCCACAGTCCGCCTGAACACTCGGTCTCGTACGTATCCTTGCCCGGAAATGCCTGCTGTACCTGTGTCTGCGTCTCCACTGAGCCAGCATAGCAATGCCAGGCTGTTCCCGCGATGGCCGCGTTCACGCCGGAGTCGTTTAACAATGTGGTGGGATAGTCGGGGGCATCCCAATTGTGATCATAGCCAAGAATTTTGGTGGTGATATGGTTCTGGGCGAAGGCTGGCGCTAGATAGTTCTTGATAAAGTTTGCCTGCTGATCCGCTGGCATCGACATGCCAGGATAACCATCGGGCACGTACAGCGGCTCATTCTGCGCCGAGATGGCATAAATAGGAATGCCCTCAGCCTGGTAGGCCTGGATAAACTTCACAAAATAGTTGGCATAGGGTCCATATGCGTCGGCATTGAGCGTGCCGCCCTCCATCGAGTCGGTCGTTTTCATCCAGCCGGGCGGACTCCACGGGGTCGCCATGATTTTTATCTTTGGGTTGATCTGCAGTGCCTGCTTGAGCACAGGGATGATATAGGCTTTGTCGTGATCAATGGAGAAGTGTGCGAGGGTCGGGTCTGTCTGTCCCTTTGGCATATCATCGTACGAATATTCACCGACCTCGGGCGCGGGACGCGTCAGATCGGACGCTCCCATCGGCTGGCGCAAGAAATCCAGGCCGATACCTTTGACGGGATCAAATAACGCTTGCATCAACGCATCACGCTGGCTCTTGCTCATCTTGTTGTTGATGAGCCAGGCCGAGGCATCGGTGATCGACGCGCCAAAACCGTCCATCTGCTGATACGTCTTGTTCTCATCAACGTTGATTTTGATGACGCTCGATCCATTGCCGGTGGCGAAGCTCGCGCTTTTTTGGGACGCCAGGTGCTGCTTTAAATCAGCCGTCGTCATCCACACACTCACACTCCCTCCCGCCGACTGCCTGGCAGCAGACCCCTGTAGGACGAGCATTGTTCCTAATAGCAGCGTCCCCACAACCACGGTGAGCCATGCCTTGCGTAAAAAAGTCCACCGAGACATACGATCCTCCTTGATTGCTAAATAAGCCCGATGTGTAACTCTTTTCGCGCCGCCTTCGCGGCTACTGTTTTGTGAAAGATTCGCAAAAGATAACTTTACCTGTTATCTTTTGCCTTATTTTAAGTCTTAAAATTAACACTGTCAATGCTTCAACTGCCCTTTTGTGGCATGTGAATGTGTAGAAGACAGACAGGATGAGATATAATAAGGGCGTTATGGAGCGCCAGGATATTGAAACCTACTTCCAAGCGCTAGATAAGGAATTGGAAAGATGATATGATGTGGCCTGAGTTGTACACTATGCAAATGGCCTATCGCGAAATCGTTGAGGGCGAGCGGCCCTGGAACGCGCTGGGCGATTTCATGAACTACTGGTTTGGCTATACCGCAGATCGGCGTGAGGAACTGGTTAAAGATCCCATACAGGAGCCAGTAGAGGCATCTCTTGAGCTTCACCGCTGGGCTGCATTTTGCGCTGCCGCGGCAGAATACTTGTGCGAGCGCTCAAACATACTTTGCCCGGGCTGGACACACAATCCTGTCTATACCTTAGCTGAACCCTGGTTTAAGGGGCTGGGTGCCCGGAAGCCCCATGTACAGCAGCGGCTCATCCAGGAAACTCCTGAACCATTTGCCCGGCGCAACATTTATTGCGGGGATCGCATATTCGCCAATAAATACGAGCTGGCAACCGAGTTACGCCAGCGCCAGCCAGCGTAACTCGGTTGCCTAATTGTTCCAGTCTATCGGCGCAGCCTCAGGCGTGCTTCGGCTGCTCCACGGCGTAGAGGCGGAAATCCTGGCCCCACTGCTCCACGTCGCGCTCGTACTGCATACCAACCTTTTCCGCGATCGCGATTGAGGCGCGATTATCTGGCGGAATCAGCGAGATCAGGCGCGTGAAGCCCAGCTTCTGCAATCCGTAATCTTTGAGCGCCTGAACTCCCTCCAGGGCCAGCCCCTGCTGCCAGTACGGTCGCGCCAGCACATACCCCAGTTCTACCTCTGGCTGCCCGTCTACCTCCTGGTGCAGAAGCCCGCACTGCCCGATGAATCGCCCATCGCTCTTGTGGATGGTCGCGAAGAACGAGTGCCCATAGCTCTGATATTCCCTGATATAGCCTTTCAGGATGCGCTGCACCTCGTCCCGGTTGCGCGGCCCGGCCAGGTGGCGCATCACGTCAGGGTCTGCGTAAAGTGCTGTTAGATCGTCCAGGTCGGAAAGCTCCAATGGCCGAAACAGCAGGTGTTCCGTCTCTAAAATAATCATAATCTCCACAAAACCTCATCAAAAAAGATCGCCCTACCCTTTCTCCCCTGCACCGCTCCTCCATTATATGCTGCTCTCGTTATCGCGACAAACGGGACCGGTGATAGTCCTGGTACAACGCCCGCTTATACAGACTGGCTACGGTCCCGTTGGCTGGAAGATCTCGTACCCCTCAAAATTATACTGCCTGTACGGCTTCCCTTTGAGCTGCTGCTCTAACAGGGATACCTGTGGCATATTCTCAGGAAAAACATAGGTCGGCTGCGGCACGCTCCTGACGATGTCACGATATGGCGCGTACCGATCAAAGCCTGGCCCCAACGTTTCGCTGAGCGAGCTGCAGATAATTTTTTCCTGGCTCTGGAAGGTCAGGTTGTTGCATGTCCAGTATTCCGAATAGATCCTCGTCGCGCCGCTGCTCAGCAGATGATCTATGAGGCGCACCCGCTGTTGATAGTTCTGCTTGGCCTGCGGTACACTCGCAACGGTTGCGACGGTTCCCAGCAGGTAGACCGTGACTATGATGCTCAGAATGCCGCAGTTGGCGATACTGCGTATGCGCTGAGGCCCGCCCACTGCCTGCTTCAGTCGCCCGGCACTCACCCAGAGAGGCCAGAGTATCACAGGAATGATGTTGACGAGGCAGGTCAGGTAGCGTGCTGAGGTGATGGGATAGACGGCTGCTTGCGAACTGGTGATATACTGCAACAGCGTGAGACCGCCGCTGACGAGCAGCATGCACCGGGCACAATCACGCGCAAAAACAATCCGCTTTTGCTCATCCGTGGCGGCATAGCGCCATTGGCGCACCACTTTCGGTATGATCATCACGCATGCAATGACAAACAAGACCAGAAAACCAATCCCCCAGGCGGCAAAGTAGATCGCGTTTACTGTCGATCCTGCGTCCGGCGTGCCAAAAATCGGCCAGGAACTGTCGGTGGCGGGACGCGGAAAGGCTCCGGTTTGCAGTGGCAGCGCGATCATGATCGTGCCTATGACCTGGTGCAATATGGTCAGCCCTTTTTGCGTCATCTCTCCGGCTCCCCCATTATGCAGCCCGATGAGCACGAATAGCGAGTTCTGGCTAAAGGGGGCTGTCAGATTATAATAGATCAGGGGAAATATACCAATGATGCCGCCCAGAATCAACGCCCCCCAACCATACTTCTCTCTCCGGCAGAAGATGAGCAACAAGACACCCGCGGTGGCGACAAAGGCCAGGATCAGAAAGTCTACCCAGATACTGACGCCGATAATCAGTCCAAGCAGCCCAAAAACCAGTGTGCGCTTCGACCAGATCTTCCCGATCTGCTCTGGCATCTGCGCCTGGGCCGTTATCGCCAGCCAGGCTGCCAGCAGCGGGATCAGCGCGGCGCCAATGCCCATCTCAGGATATTCACCCACGGCCTTGATCTGCCGCAGGACCATTTCAGGCGTCCCCAGGCTTAACAGGATGATCGAGGCCAGTGCATACTTCTCGTTGTACAGCAGCCGCACCAGGTAATACATGCCGATCAGAAATCCCGTGTACATGGCGAGTAACGGCAGGCGCAGCGTGATGAGTGATGGCCCAAAGAGCTTGAATAGCGGCGCGGCCAGGTATCCCTCTACCGGCCCCATGTAGGGCAGGCCATAGAAAAATATCGGCCACTCCCCGCCAAAAGCTACATGCAGCCCCACGATTCCCATGTTCCCTTCGTCGCTATTGGTGATCGGCCAGTTGAATAATATCAGCAGCAGACGCAGCAGCGTAGCCAGCGCGACGACTAATACCATGCTATATGTGTAGGGATGCCTACGAAACCACTTTACCATCTTTCTACTTTCTTTCGCTTACTACAGGATCTTCCGCTGGAGTACCTGCTCCATCAGTCTCCATCCCTCTTCGCAAGATTCTCGCACGGGATAAGGCACAAAACCAAAATTGAGATAGAGGTTGATTGCCTGGTAACTTGTGGTTTGGGTGGTCAGATACACTTTTTGATGATCTCTCGCCAGGCGTGCCATCACAACGCTCAACAGCGGCTTGGCTAGCTTCTTTCCCTGAAAGGCTGGCACAATCCCCACCCAGGAGATACGCCCTCGCTCCTCTTCCTCAAAGTTCCCATACCAGGCCGAGGCCGTGCCAATCGCTTCTCCATGCTGGTTCTCCAGCAGAAAACAGCGATCTCGCTGGCCGCGAGGATCAGCACCAAAGTGCTCTGCGAAACGCTGAAGTGCTCGCTCTTGATCAGAAAATTCTCCGGCTGCCATCTCTATCCTGGCCCAGTGCCGCTCATCCCCCTCGACAAAGGTACGGATGCGGTATCCGTCGGGACAGGGAAAAAAGGGAATATGCTCCATATGATCACGTACCATCGCCAGGGGAATATATTTCATCAACAGCCCTCTCGCTTTATGCTTTTTTTTCAGAATCGTGGCTCTACTTTGCCATTGTGTGGCCCAAATGTCAACCTGCTCTAGGGCTATCTGGTCAGGTTAGTGACAGGGAGGAGGTGTGGATGGAGGAGACGATGCCGGCCCGCTATCGGCCAGGTGCTGTTCCGCGAACTGCGCGATGGCGTTGAGGATATCGATGAGCGCCAACCCCTTCTCGGTCAGGCGATACTCAACACGCGGCGGGATCTCCGCGAATGCCTGCCGCTGCACAAAACCACTCTCTTCAAGCATCTTGAGACGCTGTGATACCGTCTTGGGACTGACGCTGCCCATGGTCTCCAGCAGCTCTCCAAAACGCCTTTTGCCCTGCAACAGCAGATAAACAATCATCAGCGTCCACATGTCGCCAAGCAGGCGTATGGCACGCTCCATCGCGGGCGTACAGGTGGCTAATTGTTCCGTTGTTGGCTCGTGATCGGTTGCACTCATAGCACCAGTATATCATAGGGTACGCCGAAAAACACTCTTGACAATTATAATTTCCCCATGTATACTAACTTCCATATAGGAAATAATAATACGAAGGGAAATATCAGGAGATCAATCCCTTCACAAGGAGCGACAAACGATGAATATCGCATTATGGGTAGTTCAGGGCCTGCTCGCCCTGCTATTTCTCCTGGCCGGAATCATGAAGGCATTCCTTCCATTAGCTACCGTGAAGAAGAATTTGCCCTGGGCGAACGACGTTCCCGCGGCGCTTGTACGCTTTATTGGAGTCAGCGAACTGTTGGGAGCAATCGGTCTGGTGGCGCCAGCTCTCACAGGCATCCTGCCCTGGCTGATTGTAGTGGCCGCCGCTGGACTGGTCATTGCTATGCTCTGCGCTACCGTCTTCCATATCGCACGCCGCGAATTTCCCGCTGTGGGCATGCCAATTGTTCTCTTACTCCTGGCAGCGTTTATCGTACTTGGCCGCTGGGCTCTATCACCCCTCTAAAATCTCGCGCTCCCATTACCCCTCACCC
>JAFMRP010001059.1 GCA_017354095.1 Ktedonobacteraceae bacterium | reverse complement strand
GAAACGATAAGCTGCAGCCACCTGGTGCTGGCAAGCGGCGCCTGGTCGTCGTCCTATGGCGAGTGGCTCGGCCTCTCTATCCCCGTCTCTCCGATGAAAGGGCAGATCCTCTCGCTCAAACAGCCGCAGCGCCCGCTGGCACACATCCTCTTTGGGGAAGAGGTGTACCTGATCCCCAAACAAGACGGCACTATTTACGTCGGCGCGACGGTCGAACAGGCAGGTTTCGATAAGCAGGTAACGGCAGGTGCTATAGCCTGGCTACTCTCCAGCGCTATTCGGCTCGTGCCAGAGCTTGAACACACGCCAGTTGTCAATATGTGGGCTGGGCTGCGCCCGTGGTCGCTGGACGGACACCCCATTCTCGGCAAGGCTCCCGGCTGGGAGAATGTCACGCTGGCAACCGGTCACAGTGGTATGGGCTTCGAGCTGAGCGCGATCACCGGCAAAACGATTGCCGAGCTGATCACAACGAAACACACATCAGAGCTCATCCAGCCCTTTAGCATAGAGCGCTTTCAAGGAGACGATAAGCCTCTCTAAGCTTGCGTCTCCCCTTCCGGCTCAACGGCCAGGCTTAACCATACGTCGATGATGTGCATCGGGTCCGGCGGAATATAGCCTCCCAACTGCTCAACGCCCGGCATGACCTCCAGCATTTCAGCGCAGAGCCGGCGTATCAGCACAATCTGCTCCGCCCGCGTTGTGGCAAGCGTAGAAAGTGAGGGATGCGGCTGCCACGGCTTTCCCGCCACCAGGCGCTGCACCTCCTGTAACGCCCCGTACACCGCGCCAAGAAATCCATAGAGCGCGACTATCTCGCCACGCAGCATATACTTTATGCCGATAGCCAGCATCAGCCAGAAAAAGCCAACATTGGCTGACGCTTTCTCAGCGCGCTCCTCCGGGCTCTCTATAACAGGCGGAGGCGCCAGTGGTATCCCCACCTGGTCAAAGAGCATACGGCACTGCTCCGGGCGCACTGCCTTTGCCTGCTCCATCAGCACCCAGTCGACGGTTATTGCCGTATCGCGATACACAACATGATTGAAGCAGCCACCGCCCGGCACAAAGCTGCTATCTTCGCGCAGCACTATCGCGGAACCGAACCGCTCATACAAAGCGAGCCTCTGGGAACTTGTTACACGCGTGGCAGCCTGCGGCGCGCAGGAGCAAAGCTGTTCGGCATACTCCTGCGCTACTACCACGCGAATATCTATATCGCTCAACTCGTCTCCATCCTCACGTCCCAGGCTCCCCTCCAGCCAGGCCGCGACAAAGCGCTCATCGCTGCTCAGGAAGGCTATGATACGCTGTAGGAGGGCATCACGATTCGCGGCATATTGTGCTCGTGTATACACCATGTCGATCCTTCAAACAAACACAGAAAACGAACGAAGAAACCGGGAGAAGATATCTCTCCTCCACAGTTCCGGGCATCATTCAATTATGAATTTGCCCTGTTCATAACAGAGCTGGCCATCAGCAAACACCTTGCCCTCACGCAGATCACAGACCATATCCCAGTGGATACCCGATTCGTTGACACCACCACCTTCGGGCAGGGAAGCGCCCAGCGCCATATGCATGGTGCCGCCAATCTTTTCATCAAAAAGCGTTTCTTTGACGAACTCTTTGATGTTGTAGTTGAGGCCAAAGGCTACCTCACCCAGGTAACGGGCGCCGGCATCAGTATCGAGCATGGAATTGAGGAAGTCCAGACCGCGATCGGCGCTGCTCTCGATCACCTTCCCATCGCGGAAGGTGAGGCGCACATTCTCCACCTCGTTGCCATCGTAGATAGCGGGATAGCTGAAGGTGACGAAGCCGTTGACCGAATCCTCAATCGGGCAGCTAAATATCTCGCCATCTGGAAAGTTCTCAGTGCCAGCACAATTGATCCAATTACGCCCCCCAACGCGATAGGTGATATCTGTGCTGGGAGCGACAATATGAATCTCATCGTGCTGCGTCAGGAAGTCGGCGACCCGCTGCTGCTCGGCACTGACCTTGCGCCAGGCTGCGATGGGGTCCTCCTGGTCAAGCAGGCCAGAGCCAAAGACGAAATCTTCGTAGTCGCTCAACGACATGCCCGCGTCCTGCGCATAGGCATGCGTGGGAAATAGCGTGCCGCACCAGCGCTTCGCTCCGCTGCTCATAAGCTCCAGATCGCGTTTAAAGAGTGCCGAGTGTGCCTCGCGTCGCTTCGCGATACGCTTTGGATCGATTTTGCCCATCGAGCGCGTATTTTGATCAGACCAGACACTCAGCACAGCATCGAAGTGCTCAACCAGGAATTTGTCATACTCAGACACATAGGTGAGCTGTTCGTTGTTGCCTTCGTGCAGCAGGATCTCGCTTATACCAGGGAGTGTGACCGAAATCTTTACCTCGTGCGCCCCGGCCCGAAGCGCTTCACGATAAACTTCCCGAAGCAGGGGCGTGGCAACATCAGATCCCGTGACCAGCAACTTGTCCCCAGGCTGAATCTTGAGCGAATAGTTGATAAGCACTTGCGCCAGCTTTTGATGCCGTATATCAGCCATATCAGCCTCTTTTTCTCACGCTAACGTCATAGCGCGCTTCTCCGAACACAGATTACTCTGTCAAGATTCAGACGAAGGCAACAAAGCAGGGGTCAAGGGGACTGCGTCCCCTTGCGGGGCGCGGGGTGTCCCCGCCTCTCTCCCCTCCCTCGCCGCCGTAGGCG
>JAFMRP010000214.1 GCA_017354095.1 Ktedonobacteraceae bacterium | reverse complement strand
CCGGTAGAGTTGTGTGCCTTCTGGTATCATCGCGGCTTCAACCGGATGCATCTCGAAGCGGGCGGCCAGGCGTGGGGAGGCTGGATCGTTGGTGGGCAGGAGTGCCTCAAAGTAGACGGGGTCTGGCTCCAGGTCCAGTTCGCTGGCCAGCATGCGTGCCCGGTTGAGCGCGCCCTGGAGCAGCAGGCGTCCGGCATTCTGGCGGCGAAACTGCGGCGCGACGGCGCCCCGGCAGCCGAGGCGATAGGGTGAGGAGGTGTTTGCCGTGGGTGGAAACAGAGCGGTATAGCCAGCGATCGGGCCTGAGATGCCGTCCAGCGTGCCCGCCTGCCCCCAGGGGTTTAATTCATCATCGTCGTCGGTGACGACAAACACATTTCCCTCTTCACACAGCTCCAGCAGCCAACCTTGCATATCAGCTTCGGAATGTATTGGGCGGCCATCGGCCTGTGCTGCTTGCTGCTCTACCTGCGCGATCTCGGGCAGGTCATTTGGTCGAGCCTGGCGTATGCGCATCGTTTGCTCCCTCTCTCTGTTTCTTCTTTTGATTGGGTACAGGGATATTCTATCAGAGGAGGGTGTTTATGAAAAGCGAGGATGGTGGTTGAGGGAGGAGTTCTGAGTGGGGAGATGTGAGAGAGTGGCAGGGACTCGCAGAGCGCGAGCCGCCTGCCTATCCCTATGTGTTTAGAACCAGAAGCCGTTGTTGAAGCCGTTGTTGTCGCAGCAGCAGTCGTTGTTGCAGCAGCAGTCATTGCAGCAATTGTTGTTGCAGCAGCAGCTCCAGCGGGTCCAGGTGCAGCAGCTGTTATTGTTGTTGCAGCAGTCATTGCAGCAGTCGTTGTTGCAGCAGTCGTTGCAGCAGCAGTCGTTGCAGCAGTCGTTGCACCAGTTATTACAACAGTGGTTACAACAACCATTGTGGTGTCCGTGCCAATTTGCGTGCGCTGACGCTGAAAGTGTGCCAACAGTGAAGACGCAGCAGAGTGCGATCGCCAGCCCAGCGATGAGTGACAGTAAAATACGCCGCATGTTTGTTATTTTCCTTTCACTAGAAACTTCTTGGTGGTGATTACTAAGCAATCACTCAACCTATGCTTATTATCTCCAGTGTCAGAAAGTACGCTATTGAATATACTTATAAATCGCTATACCAGGAAATAGTTATGACATTTTGTTGAGCTTTTCTGATTGAAATGGCTCACTTTTTTTACGAATAGTTTTCTTTCCTGAAAGAAACATGTGAGATTCGGCGGACATAATGACGTAGTTTGTTTTATACGTAAGGTAAACGTTGCAACATGATACTGGAACTGGCCCGGACATGTAATCTATGGAGTGGGATAGCCACCAATAGGGGCAGCGTTTGATGAAAATCGTGAGGAGCATACATGCAAGAGAGCAAACGATCACGGGTATTTATTTTGCCTATTCTCCTGGTGTTATTTACGATGCTCGTCTCGGCCTGTGGGAGTGCTGGCAATAACAGTGGCAGCACCGCCATGGCGCCGCCGGACAAGCAGGTGCTCAGATGGCCGGACGTTGCCATCGATGATTTCGGGACGCTTGACCCTGCTCTGGGGCAGGACGGAGCGGATATTTTCCCCATGAACACCATTTACACCAGCCTGGTGCAGCTTGACGACAACAACACCGTCAAGGATCAACTGGCGGCGTCGCACACCGTCTCTAGCGATGGGATGACCTACAGTTTCACGCTCAGGCCGGGTCTCAAGTTCAGCGATGGATCGCCTCTGACGGCCAACGACGTGGCTTACAGCATCAACCGTGCTATTGATCCGGCCACCAAGTCGCCGGTTTCCTATTACCTGAACCTGATCAAGGACTACGATAAGTTCCAGGCTGGTAAATTGAAAACCGTCATTGGTGATAGCCTGATCGTCAAGGATGATACGCATCTTGATATCGTCATCAGCAAGCCTGCTGCGTACTTTTTGCAGGCAATGACCTATTCCACCTCGCGTGTGGTCAACAAAAAGCTGATTGACAAGTACGGCGCCTCGTGGACGGATCATCTCGGGGAGGGAGCGGGCGACGGTCCCTTCAAAGTCAGCAGCTATAATCATAACAAGGGGCTTGAGCTGGTGCCCAATACCAATTATTATGGTCCTCAGCCCAAGTTGCAGAAGCTTGAGATTCTCTTCTCGGGCGACATCGACACCTCTTACAAAGCCTATCTCAGTGATCAGTATGATGTTGCCACCTCTGTTCCGGCGGCCAGTCTGGCTGATGCTCTGCAGCGTAAGGATGTTCACTCGTATCCTGCCCTGACCATCTATTACCTGAGCATGAACTATATGGCCAAGCCCTGGGATGACATCAAAGTTCGTCAGGCCTTCGCGGTAGCCCTCAACAGAGATCTACTGGTGCAGAGCGTGCTCAAAGGTACGGGTTATGCCACCAACCATATTGATCCCGAAGGCCAGCCTGGCTACTACAAGGATCTGAAGAGCGCCGATGGCACGACCAGCACCAAGGGCAATCCAGATCTGGCCAAGCAGCTGCTGCAGCAGAGCAGCTATGGCAGTGCCAGCAAACTGCCGCCGATCACGCTCACCTATGTTTCCGGCAGTACGGCGCGTAATAGCCTGGTCACGGCCATGATTCAGCAGTGGAAGGACGTGCTGGGTGTGGACGTGAAACTGGCGACGGCCGAGCGCTCCAAGATGACCCAGCTGGGATCATCTACTGTTGGCAGCTCTGGCCCGCTCTCGCTCTGGTTTGACGGTTGGGGTGCCGACTATCCTGATCCGCAGGACTGGCTGAGCACCTTCTTTGACAAGGGGTCCGGCTACAACTCAGCGAACTACGGCCAGAACAACTCTCCGAATGCTGCGCAGCAGGTGGCCGTGCAGAAGCAGTTGCAGCAGGCCGATGTTACCCTGGACCCGACCAAGCGTATGCAGCTCTATGCAGACGCGGAGCAGAAGCTGATCAACGATGTGGCCTGGGCGCCAGTATACCAGGCAAAAACGTATATGCTGATCAATCCCAAGCTTCATGGTTACGCGGACAATCCTCTTGGCATCGTTGCGCCAGACGACTGGGCCGACACCTACTTCACGGAGTAGGCCGTCTGGCTCCTCTCCTCGCCGCCGCAGGCGGCGAGGAGGGTGAGCAGAGCCGCCCGCTCGCCGGCTGTCCTCTGTATTCCGACCACCAACGCCGCTAGCGCGGCTGGCTTCGCCCAGGTGGTCGGAAAGGAATCACCCGCAAGGGATGGCCCTACATGTTGGGTGGGGCGCGAGGAAGGCAGGCAATGCCGGCCCTCGCGCCCATCCGGCCACCCGCAAGCCCATTCGTGCCCCTTGTCTTCTCTTTGCCACCCTGGGCAGCCTCATGAATTTTCAGGAAAGAATGGGGGATACAGGCAACGGTTGAAAACCCGTAGGGAGATGCTCCCCCCCACTGGCCCACCCAATCCCAGTGCAGCAGCCCGCTTGAGCGGGGGACCGGAGGCAACGACGGGTCCCCCAGATCCGTTCGCAGGGGACGCTGGTGTGCCTGAGAAGCCGTTGCCAAGGCACGGTGGGAGGCCTGTCGGGCTCTCGCTGAAGCGAGTCACTGCACGGGGATTCCATTGGGTCAGCCTTCGGAGTTTCAGCCGTTGTCCGTATACCGCAATACATTTTTCAAGGTCATAGGGCTGCCCCTACAGCCACGAGGCCCTCTGCAAAAAAACTATATTTGTAAGCCCGCAAGGGGTGGCCCTACCATTTGGGTGGGGCGCGAAGCCAGCCAGCAGCCCCGTCTCTACCGATCCACTGGTCCTCTCTATCTGACAGCCTCGCACCTCTACCTCTTGTGAGCCGCCGGGATGGGAAGGTATACTTATTGTTAAGTATAAATTCCGGGTATCGCGTCTGTGCTGCTGGCCAGAGCAGTTCCCCTTATGTATTGGCAAAGGAGATTTTCGTTGGCTGATCAATCCCATATTCAGCGTATCCGCCGGGAGATGCCGGCAGCTGTGGAGCATCTCTATCTCAACACCGGCACCTTTGGTCCCCTGCCCGACTGTGTCACCCAGGCCATTCAGGAGCGCATGCAGGATGAGTGGCGTAACGGTCGTCTGGGGGCGGAATTTTTTGAATCGATGATCGCCATTTACGGGCGTGCCCGTCGCCTGGTGGCGCGTCTGCTGCATGCCGGAGAGCACGAGATCGCCCTGACCGACAATACGGGGGAGGGTCTCAACGTTATCTGTCATGGTTTCAACTGGCAGCCGGGCGACGAGGTGATTACCACCAACCACGAGCATATCAGCGCACAGGCTCCGCTTTACCAGTTGCGCGATCGCTGGGGCGTGGTGATTCGCGAGGCCGACCTGGGCGAGCGGGCTGATCGCGCGCTGTCCGAAGCTGTCAGCGAGCAGATTACCGGGCGTACACGTTTGATCGTGCTTTCGCATGTCACCTGGACCACGGGAATGGTGCTCGATGTTGCCGCGATCGGGCGGTTGGGGCGTGAGCGGAATATCCCCGTGCTGGTCGATGGAGCGCAATCGGCGGGCGCTATCCCCATTGATGTCAAGCAGTTGGGAGTGGACTTCTATGCCATCCCGATGCAGAAGTGGCTGTGTGGTCCTGATGGGACCGGGGCGCTCTATGTGCGCCAGGAATCGCTGCGCTATGTCACCTCGACCTATGTTGGGTACTGGTCTATCAAGCACGAGGAGGATGTGGAGTGGGCGCTGCACGAGAATGCACAGCGTTTTGAAGTGGGGGGCAGGCAGACGGCGGCGCTGGCCGGTCAGGGCGCGGTGCTGGACTGGTTGGAGAATGTTGTGGGTCATGACTGGCTCTTCGCGCGTATTGCCGAGCTGCACGCTTATGGTTGGCATGCGCTGCAGCAGGTGCCAGGCCTGACCATGCTCACGCCGCAAGCGGGCGCGAGTGGTCTGCTGGCCTTCAGGCTGGAGGGGCGTGACGAGAATGAAATGGTCAAGGTACTGCGAGAGCAGCACAACATTTACGTGCGTAGCATTCCCAACTCGCACGCGCTGCGCGTCTCGACCGGATTCTATAATACCGAAGAGGAGATCGATACGCTTGTGCAGGCGCTCAAGGGCCTTTAGGATCACACGAAACTAACAGAAGTAACAGAACTAACACTTTTTCATGAGCAAAGAGTGTTGGTTTCCGTTTTCTGGCATGTACAATTGTCCTGAAACCCCTTCTGATCGCTATGTATCCAATCAGTATTGGTCATCTTTGGCTACTTGTATGGCCACATATTGCTACTCATGTGAGAGTTTGCAGGGCTTCCACGTAATTATGAGTGTCTGAGTGGAAGGAATGTCGTGTAGACCTTTCCATTTTTTTTCTGGATGCATAGAGAGGACAGATCAATTGTATGTATAGTCTGAGGCCCCGAAAAAGTTTTATTTTTCCGAGTATTCTCGTCATTGCTCTGCTGATCGTGGGGGCTATCGGGGACGCAGCGGTCGCGCGCGCGCAGACGCAGAGTATCAGCGCCGTGTTTGACCAGGCTGCCAGCGCGAGCGGGGTGCCGGCCTCGCTGCTCAAGGCGCTCTGCTATATGGAGGGGCGTCTGAGCAATCATGGTGGTAGCCCCAGCGTTGATGGTGGTTATGGGTGTATGCACCTGGTCACGAACGATCCCAATGCCTCCGCGCTCAAGGGAGGCAAGGACGGGGGGATCGGTACCAACATGACCCAGAGTGGTCGCGCTGACACGCTGGACAGCGCAGCCAAAGATCTGGGGGTAACGACCGATCAGTTGAAAACGGATCTGGCCACCAATATTCGTGGTGGAGCCGCAGTGCTGCGGGACTCTGCTCTGCAGCTCTCGCCGAATCACACCCTGCCTACCGCGCTTGCTGACTGGTATGGTGCTGTCGCGGCCTATAGCAACGCCACCACGCAGTCGACCGCCCGGCTCTACGCCGACTCCGTCTACAGCCTGTTAAACAAGGGCTTCAGCGCGCCCGCAGAGAACGGCGAGGTGATTACGCTGGCGCCACAGGCCGTCAAGCCCAACGTCACGCTTGCCAATGCCGTCAAGGCGACGACGACCCTGCCCAGCGGCTGTGTCGATGATGGCAAAACCGATTATCCTGGCGCGATCAACTGCATCCTTGATCCGGCCAGCTATGACTGTTTGCGCTCGCCCGACGAAATTCCTTGCAACTATGAGACCAGTGATCGACCGAATGTTCTGCCTCTCAATTACGTGGTCATCCACGATATCGAGGGCACGGCCCAGGATGCCATCAACGTGTTCCAGAATGTGAACAATGGGGTGAGCATCCATTATATCGTTGATAGCGATGGCACGGTCTATCAGATCGTGCATGAGAAGGATATCGCGTATCAGGCCGGCAACTTCTGGTATAACCAGCGCTCGATCGGCATTGAACATGCCGGTTTTGATGCCACGGGCTTTCTGTGGTATAACGCCACCGAGTACCTGGCGTCGGCCAAGCTGACGGCGTACCTGCTCAAGAAATATAACATTCCGCTGGATCATGATCATATTGTCAGCCACGGCATTATTCCCTCGCCGACGCTGGCCACCTCGCCCAACCATGTTGATCCAGGTCCGTACTGGCTGTGGGATTACTACTTCGCGCAGATTCATAAGCAGGGGGTAGCGTATCCGCAGCAGCAGGGCGACAACTCGCACATCATCACGCTGCGGCCCTCCACCGACCAGAAGCCCTTTGGCAAGGGTGGGACGGAGACGGCGGCCAACTTTAACTTCTTTTACCTCTATAACGGTCCCGGCACCAGGACAGGGCTGATACCTGGGAATGGTATGGATATCACGATAGAGGACAACAATGTCGAGCCGACGCTCAGCTATTATTACCTGGCGAAGGTGAAGGACCCGGACGGTTCCGGCAAGATGCTGTACCAGATCTGGTACGGGGAGTCGGATCACCTGAGCGATTCGCCATCCTCGTTCTTCGCCAACGGCAAGCTGGCCTGGCTGGCTGTGCCGCCCGGCGCAGTCGTGGAAGGGACTGGTACGCCGGTCAAGATCAATCTGAGCACGGCCAAGATCTATGGTCGCCCGGTGAGCAGCGATAGCTTTGTGATCGGTGACGCGCCCAGTGGGGCCATCTTTGTCTCGCCGCTGACGGTTGTTGAGAGTGGCACGAACACCACGTGGTACTCGATCAACTACAACCATCGCCAGGCCTGGGTGCAGGCCGGCGAGGTCACCACGGCATAGGGACGGGCGTCCTGACTGGTAATTATAAATTGTGCGGCGCGGTTGCACTATAGCAGCCGCGCCGCGTGCTGTGCGTGGGGGAGGGAGTCCTCACCCTGTGACGATGTTGATCAGGCGGTTGGGGATGTAGATGACGCGGCGTGGTGGCTGGCCGTTCAGGGTGCGCTGCACGCGTGGGGAGGAGAAGGCGCGGCTGCGGATCTCCTCTTCGGGCGTGGCGTGTGCTACGGTGAACTGGTCGCGTACGCGCCCGTTGATCTGCACCAGGATGGTCAGCGTCTCTTCGCGCAGCAGTTGCGCGTC
>JAFMRP010000213.1 GCA_017354095.1 Ktedonobacteraceae bacterium | reverse complement strand
CGCCGCCTATCGCTCCGAGAAGAGCCTCAGCGAACTGGGCGACAAGATTACCTCCGAGCAGAAGAGTGAGCTCGAAACGAAAATCGCCGACGTGCGTGCTGCTCTCGCTGGCGACGATATCGAGCGTATCCGCTCCTCTCGCGAGGCCCTGGAGCAGGCTTTCTACCGTATCAGCGAGTCTCTCTATCGCCAGCAGGGCGAGCCTTCCGCGTCCGACTATAGCGGCGGCGAGCAACCATCGTCCGGCGACACAGATAGCCCGCGCGATGATACCATCGAAGGCGAATACAAAGAAATGTAACGCCACCCCCTCCAGGGGCGGCTCCCAGGGGATACAGCTAGCTGTATCCCCTCTCATTAGACTGAAGCGGGGGTTCGGGGGCGCAGCCCCCGGAAACTTCTCCTCCCCCTCGCGAGCTGCCTGCGGCAGCGAGAAGAACGGGCAGGATTGGCTATACCAGTTGCATCTAATACCCCGGTAATGTAAGCTGGTAAGCCAGGGAATAAAAAACCATAACTAGTAGTTACAATTCAGGTAACAGATAATATTGAATAGCGCGCTAAAATCGCGCCCTGTTTCTCACAGGTAAAGGATCGATGAATGGCGGCAAATAAAAGAGATTACTATGAAGTCCTGGGCGTATCGCGCAGCGCAGGCGACGATGAAATAAAAAAAGCCTTTCGTCGCATGGCCAAGCAATATCACCCGGACGCAAATAAAGAGAAGGGAGCGGAAACCCGCTTCATCGAGGTAAACGAAGCCTACGAAGTATTAAGTGACCCGCAGAAGCGTGCCGCCTATGATCGCTATGGCCATGCCGGAGTTACTAACGGTGCGGGCAATGGTGCTGGCTTCGGTGATTTTGCAGGCTTCAGTAGTATCAATGATCTCTTCGAATCCTTCTTTGCCTCAGCGGCAGGCACTGGCCGCCGCACCAGCACACAGCGCGGCGCCGACCTGCGCTATGAGCTAACAATCTCATTTGAAGAGGCCGTCTTTGGTTGCCAGAAGGAAATTGAGCTTCCTCGCTGGGAGATCTGTTCGCACTGTCGCGGTAATGGTGCCCAGCCCGGCACCTCCAAGGCACGCTGCGCAACCTGCCAGGGAACCGGCGAGATCCGCCGTGTACAGCAATCTATCTTTGGCCAGTTCGTCAACGTGACCGTCTGTGAGCGCTGCCGCGGTGAGGGTAGCGTCATTACCACCCCCTGCGAGAAGTGCCGGGGCCAGGGACGTGTCCGCAACAACCGCCGCGTAGTGGTCAACATCCCTGCCGGTGTTGATGATGGCATCAATGTGCGCGTCACTGGCGAAGGCGAAGTGAGCGCGCGTGGTGGCACGCCCGGTAACCTCTATGTGGTGCTGAGCGTCAAGCCTCACCCATTCTTCAAACGCACCGGCAACGATATCGTCTACGAGCAGCCCATCAGCTTCGCTCAAGCAGCCCTGGGTGACGAAGTAGAGGTGCCGACCGTCGACGGCAAGACGACCATGCTGAAAATACCGGCTGGCACACAGAGCAACCGCTCCTTCCGCCTCAAGGGCCTGGGGGTTCCCGTCGTGCACAGCACCGCCCGTGGCGACCAGCATGTGATTGTCAAAGTGGTCACCCCCACCAACCTGACACCCGAGCAGAAAAGCCTGCTCGAAAAGTTCGCCCAGCTCGAACGCGAGCAGAACGAACAGAACGAAAAAAACATCTTCCGCAATTTCTTCGAGAAAACCAAAGACGTTTTCCAGTAAACTGGCCGCATAAAAAAACAGGACTTCACATGAGGTCCTGTTTTTTATTGCAACCACCCCTCACAACCTTTTTTCCCTGAAAACGTACATATCTCTGGGAAGGTTCAACCAGTAGAGGATCATGACGGCGATCCTCTACTGGTTGATAGCACACCTTACAGCAAGTAATAAGGAGAGAGATATAACATGCAGCGCATGGAGCCAGGAGAACAGGTCTACCGGGGCGGCTACGAGGGGTATGAGGGCGAACGCGCAGGCCCCACGCCGCAACAGATGGCCGACGATAATTTCATGGAAGCTATCGCCCAGCGCGTCGCCCATCATACAGGAAAAGTACAGCAGCCAGAGAGCAAGCCGGCTTCCGCCGGGCAACGCCTTGCCCTCGCTATTGTCTCAATCGCCATGCTTCCGGGCATCGTGGCCATTGCCACCTCGAACGAATCCCCGGCAGGGTGGTTCGCCTTGCCTATTATCGGCATCGTCACGCTGGGTATTTTCCTCATCAACGCGGCCTTTAACCGCTGGTGGTTCCGCTAACTGTTTCTCGTGTATCGGCGAGCTGGGGCGGTTCGACGCCCAGGCCAAACTTCGCGGTGACCGCCAGGTGATCACTGGCATGCTCGCCAGGAGTACCGTTGCCCGTTACGATCTCCTGGCACATCTCCAGCCGCTCAGCCAGGCCGGGACTGGCGAAGATGTAGTCAATCCGACCGGCCGGAGCCGCCGCCGGGCAGGTAAAACCCCAATCACGGGCATGCATCCGGCGATAGCAATCAACATAGCCAGCCTCGCGCAACAGCCGGATGCAGCCGCGTGGCGCATATAGCGCCGCCGCTGCATCGAAAAGATTGCACAGCAGCTGGCTGTTTGGAATAATACGCAGCACAGGCTCAATGAAACGCAGCTTCGGTGGCACTACCGAATCCATCTGGGGATGGCCATCCGCCAGCCCTCGATCTTTGCGATAGTTATCCAGCTTCACAATATAACGTACCAGGTGGCTCGCTTTGAAAACATCTCCAGGCGCCAGCGAGTTGAAGTCGCCCATAATAAAGTGAGGCTTCCCCTCCTGGCGCAGCGGAGCCATAATCTTGAGGATTTCGCGCGCCTCGCGCATCCGAATATGCCCGCCGCCCCGTCCGCGATGAAATGCCGCCGTTAAATGCGTCACAAACGCCGTCAACTGCTGCCCGTTTTCCTCTTCGATACCAACCTCCAGCAGTGGCCTGTTCAACAGCCCAGGGCGTGGGTGCAGCTTTGTGTAGATCACCGGCAGGCGTGTGAGCAGCGCTATCTGATAGTCATTATCATGTCGTGGCTCGCTCCCCATCACCAGGCGCATCCCTAGCTCTTTCGCTATCTCCTCCACCACTAGCGGCGGCTCCTTCATACGCGGATGAGTCGCCTCGACAACACCTACAATATCAGGATTCGCTGAGCGAATAATATTTACCAGCTGCTTCGTTCGTCTCTCACCCTTTGCGCGCAGGCTGTAACCGCCAGCAAGAATATTATATGAAACAATACGTGTCATGTTCTACCTTTACTCTGTGAGAAAACAACTCTCGCTACTTTTATACTATCGACATCGCCGACCTGGAAAACATAGCCATCGGCGTAACCACACCCTCTACTTGCTTTGTTTTACCCTATCAATTAGAACGATCATGTTGATAAAACGGTACCTTTTACGAATAAATAGACGTGGCCCAGCACCGCTTTGCTAGAGGTAACACCTCACAAATAATGCTGGGCGCCGATCCGGCGCCCAGCATCGTTATCTGAAGCATTTCGCGTGCATTTTCCCTATTTCCAGGTTACACGCTCAAGCAGGTAACCCACCAGCTCGTTGATCGGCAGGCGAATCTGTGACGTCGTGTCGCGTTCGCGCACCGTTACCGTCTGGTCCTCCAGCGTCTGGAAGTCCACGGTGACGCAGTAGGGCGTCCCGATCTCGTCCTGCCGGCGATACCTGCGCCCGATGTTCTGAATATCGTCATACTGGGAAACCATGAAGCGCTTGAGGTTGGCGTGAATATCCTTCGCCGTCGTTACCAACTCCTCTTTGTTTTTCTGCAGCGGCAGGACCGCCACTTTGACGGGAGCCAGCCATGGGTGCAGATGCAGGATCGTCCGAATCTCGCTCTCGCGCCCGGATGGGTCAGGCTGCTCTTCGTAGGCATCAAGCAGCAGATTAAGGAAGGTACGATCTACGCCGCCCGAGGTCTCGACAATCCAGGGGATATAGCGCTCTCTGGTGATCGGATCGGTATAGCCAAGGTCCTGCCCGCTGTACTGGCTGTGGCGCGACAGATCCCAGTCCTGGCGCCAGTGAATGCCTTCCCATTCCTGCCAGCCAAGAACTGTTTGATATTCGATGTCGAATGCCGCCTTCGCGTAGTGGGCCAGTTCATCCGGGCCATGCTCGCGGAAGCGCAGGCGATCTTTGTGGTTCAGAATGCTCTGATACCAGTTGAAGCGGTATCCTTTCCAGAATTCGAACCACTTCTCCATCTCGTTTGGATGCACAAAGAACTGTAGATCCCACTGCTCGAACTCGCGCTGGCGGAACAGGAAGTTGCGCGGCGTGACTTCGTTCCGAAACGCCTTCCCAATCTGGCAGATGCCAAACGGTACCTGCATACGCGATGACTTCAGCACGTTGTCATAGTCCAGGTAGATGTTCTGGCAGGCCTCACCGCGCAGGTATGTTTTCATCCGATCCCCTTCGATGACACCCAGGTAGGTCTCCATCAGCAGGTTGAAGGTGCGCGGCTCCGACAGCTCCCCATGATCTTTGTTGGGGCAGATGTTCCTCTCCAGGTTTTCTGGTGGCAGATGGTCCACGCGGAAGCGCTGCTTGCACTTTTTACACTCTACCAGGCGGTCAACGAAGTTCTCAACATGCCCGCTTGCCTCCCATACGCGTGGATGCGTGATGATCGCGCCTTCGATGCCCACAACATTGTCATGCTGCTGCACCATCGACCACCACCAGTAGCGCCGGATATTGTTGCGCAGCTCCACGCCAAGCGGTCCGAAATCATAAATGCCCGCTACCCCACCGTAGATCTCGGAGTTGGGATAGACAAAACCTCGCCGTTTACATAATGAAACAACTTTTTCCAGGGGGACCAGGGTAATATCCTCTACCTCTGGCTTCTCTGTCTGCGTCATGAGTGGTCTTCTCCTCCATAATTATCATACTGCTGGAGCCGTCCTTGTGAGATGATTGACAACCGGCCGGCTCCGCCCAATAAAAAAGCCCCAGCGTGCATCTACGCCAGGGACGAATGTACTGGAGTAAGCCTGGGGCTGCTATCCTCCGGTGACATGCGCGGTTCCACCCTGCTTCTTCACCTCAGTGAAGCCACTCATTTATCTTCGTCCGGCTCCGAAGCGCCCTTCACCCGCTGTAGACCGCCGACCTTGCACCTTTTTGTCGGCTCGCTGCTGTCCCTCTGGCGGGCTACTCCTCTTCATCAACGCCGGATACGTTATGATCTTGCATATCAATTGGCCATAAACCAATCAACACTATTTAGTATATACCTTTGCCCTTCCAGATTCAACTTTCTGGTCTCTCTTTCCCAGGATCTTAATCAAGCCAGAAGTTGAGCTCCCGCCGCGCCTCCGCGTTCATTTTATAGTGCGGCAATCCCTCAAGCTGGCAATACTGCTCGCGGTATTTCATTTCCAATGTAGTCTGGTCGATGTCGGCAGGCAGGTAGCGCTCTTGCCAGGTCGCTTGAAAATCCCGCAGATTCAGGTCGCTCTGATCTGTGCGGGCAATCACATCATAATAGGCCTGTTGCAACTTCTCTAACCGCTGCTTGCTCGTGTGGCTTGTCTGCGCGACGCAGCTGGCGATAGCGTTCTCGGCATCAAAGACCAGCTCTTCCAGCGATGGCTCGTCCGGGCGTCTGTAGTAGAGCGCCGGTACATTCATACCCAGCTGTCCCTGCATCGCCCTGTCTTCGCTGAATGCTCGCCACTCGTCGATCTGCTCTTTAATGGCATCGTATATATCTAATGAGGTATCGTCTCCTGCCTGCAGCCGGTCCTTGATCGTTGCCAGCAGGCATTCCTGTGCGTGCAGCACTATATCGCGCATCTGGCTGCTGGCCAGCCAGAATTGTGGCTCGGTATTTTTCGCGCCGAATCTCAGGACATGATTGCCGGCGATCATATGTCCGTTAGAGACGATATGACGCCCCACGTAAGGGATACTATCCTCTCCGAAAAGTTCTTGCATCGTATCACTGTCCGGGCAACTTACCTCGCCCCGGATCAGGGTGAACATTCTCACCAGCTTTTCACGCTCCTGGGGCGAGAACTGCGTCCAGAGGGCGGCGAAGAGCGTTCGGGCTGCGCCTTCTTTCTGGTAATCGGGAAATTCTACCACCGTGCAGCGATCAGCAATCGTGGGATAATAGCGCTGTATAAAATCGATAACCCTCGCCAGTGTCACCCGGGAGTTATAGGTATGCAGCTGCTCGTTAATCGGCCTGCCCAGCTTATCCTTGCAGTTTTCGATGATCTGAGATCGGAAGGTGCCTATGATCAGCAGCCGGGGCAGAACTGCCACCTGCTCCTCACTTAACTGCTGCAGCTTCTGGAGCGGTTCTAGCAGATAACCCTCCACCAGCGGCGCCGGCTCTTGATCTCCTCCCAGCGAAATGGTCCAGGTAAACTGCTCTTCGCTCTTCGGGCTGGATGCCTCCAGCGTGTAAAACAGTATCCATAAAAGGGCTTCCTCTGATAATTGTTTCGTGTTATGCAGCAAAATGTTCAGCAGCCGCTCGATTTTCTTAGCTCTCTTTTCCTCAATATAGGTGCTATGCTGTTCTTTCAGGTAATTATATATAAATTTATATAATTTCAGTTTGAGTGATGCCTGTAAAGTTGCTTTTTCTTCCAGCAGCGTTTGTTTTATCCGGACATTTTTGAGATCATTGAGATCCGGGCCGATTTTGCTGAGATCCAGTTCGATAACAGCGGAGGTGCTGGCTCGCTTGGCGAGTGTTGGAAAAGTGCTGCAGTCCTCGTGCGCGTCCAGGATCAACTGGGCCCCCTCCAGCATAAAGAAGTCTTCAATAATTGTTTGAACTATGCCCAGGTTGGCTGCCCGCAAGGATCTTTCGAAACGTTCTTCCTCTTTTTTCCTGAACTTGCTCAGAAAGAAACTGGCTTCTTTCTGCCAGCCAACAAGAATGGGCTGTTTGGGATTGGTCGAGCTATTGATCTGTGTTCCCGTCTTTTGCTGGGCCAGCTCGCTAAAATTGGCATGCGAAAGATCCAGGTAATGATCGGTAACCGCGATAATGGCGCTCTGCTGATCCTCTGTTAAGTCGGAAAGCTGACCGGCACTAAACTGGTTCAATAGCTGTGGCAGAATATGATGGGCGGCTCCGTGGCTGGCTTCCTTATGCAGTGCGAGAAAATGGAGCGAATTACGAAGCTTTTCTATTTCAGGACATTTCTCCTTGAACAGTCTCATCAAGATTGAAAGCAGGTGCTCCCCTTTGAGCATCGCACGTACCAGGCTTTTGCGCCGGCTGTTTATATCCAATGATTTATTGCGTGCTTCTTTGAGACTGCTATTAATGAGCGTCAGGTCCGCTCCCAGCCGAGGGTGAAAGATGAATACCTGGTTATTGATTGCTTCCTGACCCTGCGGCCGCACACCCATCGATATTGAACTAGACATATTATATTACCCCGGCTTTATCTCTATTGTATCTGGCATTCAATGGCCTTTCCTTGTAACCTGTGGGCAACCA
>JAFMRP010001058.1 GCA_017354095.1 Ktedonobacteraceae bacterium | reverse complement strand
CGATCCACATGGAGACCTCTGCGACCACATCCTGCACGTCGTGCCGCCGGAGCGGACCGATGATATTGTGCTGATCGATCTCTCCGAGCGCGACGGCTCCGTCGGCATCAATCCGCTCGATGTGACGCTGGGACGCGGTCGGGACAAGGCCGTGTCAGACTTGATGAAGACGTTCTCCCACATCTGGCAGGAGGCCTGGGGGCCGCGCATGGAGAACGCCTTTGAGATGGCACTGCGTACCCTGTTTGAGGCCAATAAACTGATAGTGGCGCAAGACAGCGAAAAAGGACCGCTCAGGCAATATACCCTGCTGGATGTGCTGCCCATTCTGACCAACGAGAGTTTCTGTCACGCGCTGCTGCGCCAGATCCATGACGATTATCTGCACCGCTGGTGGCGCGATTATTATGAGCCGCTGACCCTGATGCAGCAGCGCGAAGTCGTCAATCCGGTGCTGTCCAAGGTCACCAAATTTGAAAGCGAGATCGCGCGGCGCATCATCGGGCAGAGCGTCTCAACCATCAACTTCACCCAAATCATCGAGCAGCGCCAGATCCTGCTGGTGAAGCTGGCCAAAGGCGTGGTCGGGGCCGATATCGCCGCTATTGTGGGAGCGTCGCTGCTGGGGCTCATGCAGATTACGCTGGAAGAACAGGGCAACAAGCTCGAAGAGGAGCGCGCGCGCCTACCGATCATGCTGGACGAATTCCAGGTGCTGGCGGGGGTGGATTACGCGGCCCTGGCCGAGCTGCGCAAATATGGGGCGACCTTCTTCCTGGCGACCCAGTCGCTTGAATACCTGCAAAAACTGGACGAGGTGCTCCTGCCCACCGTGCTGGCCAATGTGCGACAATTTCTCATCTTCAACATGTCGGCCCAGGATGCCGAGACGCTGGCACCCGAACTGGGCGTCGAGCCGGAAGATATTCTCCATCTCGATCCGCATATGTGCTATGTCAAAATGGCGACCGGCGAGCAGCGCCAACCGGTCTTCTCGCTCAAGCTGCTGCCGCCATCTAAAGGCGATACCGCGCTGGCCGAGAGCATTCGCGCGCGCTGCCGCGTGCGCTACACCCGGCGAGCGGCCGAAGTCGATGAGATGCTGCAGGCAGCGATGATCCAGAGCGTTCGTCTCATCTCGAGGGAGAACAGTGAAGATGAGTGCCCAGGAGATCCAGCCGAACCTGAGCAGTCGTCACCCCCGGCATCGCCAAGCACAGCGCCACCAGCCTCCGAATTACCAGCGCCTCCCGTCGTCGAGCAGAACAAGCCCAATGGATCAGTCAGGTCCGAGCAGGTCATGACCATACCCAGCGAATGGCCGCGAACCGAGATCGAACGGGCAGAGAACACACAAGTTGCGGCAGAGCACGATCACGAAGTTCCGCCGCCAGGCAAGCACGAGATCACAAGGCACAGACAGACCGAGACAGAGGCCACAGCAACAGAGAATGAGAGTAAGGCTGAAGTTATCCCGGTACAAGATGAGAGCGGGACAACCACAGCACCAAGCGAGCCTGAAGCCGTCGTAGCACAGAGGGAGACGGGAAACAGAGAGGCACCGCGCAAACGCATGAGAGGAAAAAGGGGGGCAAGAAAAAACAAAAAACGCCAGCGCATAACTGAGGCAGATTTGCCTACAGTAGAGACGAATAATGGGATGGTTGATCCAGTGGATCGGAGAAGATCAGAAGAGATACATTTAGAAGAAGACGACGATAGAACGGAAAAAAGGGTGGCCGTGAAAAAGCCTGGGTAGGACAGGGTCCCTGAATGCCCAATTTGAGCCTCGATAGGAATAAAACCGTCTGGAAAGACAAAACGAAAAGCGATACACTTCTTATGTAAATGTCGCTTTTTATGAGTATCGTGTTCTCTCTTCCATCCACTCTCTGAGCGATGCCTCTTCCTTCCCATTCAGGGATGGCTGTATTCAATTTGGGCCTGAATAGGGATAAAAACATATGGAAAGAGGTCGTGAAAAGCACTATACTACTTATGTAAATGTCGCTTTTTATGAGGGTGGTGCTTCTCTGGGTCAGCAAGAAATAGATCCCATCGCAGCCGTCTTGAAAATGTGCGCGAGGATTTGTTGATTACTGGAAAACAAGAGATCACGGCCCCCAAAGGAGAACCAGCTCTCTCTCCTGATCAATGAGATTCAGAATGGGTTTGGCGCGCTCACACCAGAGCAGCGACGGCTCATTCGACGACCGTCACACGACGTGATATCATCTCTCATTGAGCTGAGCTAGCCAGCACGCAAGAGAGGTGCCCAACGGGCAGATGTCTTGTGGGCTGGAGACGCTAGCCCTTGATCCGAAGGGAGGAGGTGAAAATCGTGGCCAAAGGAAAGGAGAATTTCGGAGACGGAACCCGGAATGACGGGGGAGGCTCCACCACGTGAGTGAGTTGCTCGCACGAAATCGGCCCTGCTCCGGCCGGAGGCTGCAAGGACAATTGTCTGTGCCACTCATAGGGCAGACACCCAGGAACCAGCTCGAACTAGTTCCAAGCACAGCCCCGGGTCCGGGTAAGCAATGAGCCAGCTTCACAAATGCTCCACTCATTGCTGAGTTCTTAAGGGTAAGTCAGGAGGAGACCCGATGCATTCATCGGTCTCCTCCTGGCAACCCGAACAGGAAATCTCTTCCGTTTCTGGTACGGGTTCTGCCGAGAAGAGTCATTGTCTCGATGCGAGCAAAGGAAATGAA
>JAFMRP010001057.1:1493-2716 GCA_017354095.1 Ktedonobacteraceae bacterium | reverse complement strand
GGCCAGGATCTGCCCTTCACGCGCCTGTTCGATGATGGCCTTGATCTCTTTTTCCAGTTCTTCGATGTGCCCCTGCAGCAGTTTCATCTCGCGAATAAGCTGGCTCTGTTCCAGCACCAGACCCCGTTGCCGAAGCAGGTCTTTGGTGCCAATACTTTCGGAGGCCAGGCGCTGCAACTCCACCAATTTCAGTTCCCCCAAGCAGCGGGTGTTGCCCCTCAACTCCTTCAAGGCCGTCAAACTGGCAGTCGCAATGGCATGGGGGGTCGGAAACCGCTCACGGATCGCCAGGGCTGTTGGCAGATTAGGGTCGCGAAAAATGACAGTCAATTCTGGGAACAGCTCATCACAGAGCGCTGTCAGCTTGTTCTTGCGCTGGGTCACCTCTCGAACCAACTCATAACGGTGACGGATCAGCCCTTTCAGTTGAGCGGAAGCCTGCGTCGGTGGCACAGCGCGCCGAACCAGTTGCAGTTTGTCTGCCACCTGGACGCCCAATTCCAGTTGACTGTAGAGGTGGTTAGCCAGGCTGAGCGCATCCCGTTTGTCGGTTTTCATCATTCCTGCTGGCCTGGTTCGGACATGCATGACAAAAACAGGAAGGTCAAGCTCCTGGAGATACTGCAAGAGGGCCTTGTGGTAATGGCCAGTGCGCTCCATGAGGATGAAAACCTGCTCCAGTTCAGCATATTCACGGATACGCTCAACCAACAAACGAAACCCCTCACGCGTGTTCTCAAAGGCGAGGGCTGGACAGCCTTCAAAGCGGGTATGCCTCTCAAGGAGGGTTTTCGAGACGAACCCCGCCACATGCTTGGTCTTCGCTACGTCAATACCGATATACAAGGATTCATTTCGCAGCATGGGGATCGCCTTGAGGTCAGGACGCCGTTTCGCTCGGGTCGCCATGGCAGCTCCCTCCTTCCCTGGAGCCAGACAGATGATGGTGGGGTGGATAGGCCAGAACCCGTGGAGGCGCCACTCCCATCGACAGACCAGAAGTTCCTTGCGGGCTTCACAGATGTATCAGGGTTTCTCAACGCCTCCCCCACTGAGATTGCAGGAGTTGGTCTCCACCTTGTCGTAAGGGGTCTGCGGGTTCAGTTCTTAGGAGAGCTACTCCCAAGCTGCCTATCCATTTTAATGGTACACGAACTTCTGTTCAAAATCAAGATCCTGTCTGTCCTTCTCGTACTCGGCAATTTGCTCCACCAGGGGCAGGA
>JAFMRP010001057.1:0-1483 GCA_017354095.1 Ktedonobacteraceae bacterium | reverse complement strand
AGACTGGGCTGATGCAATTGCTCGAAAATCTTGGGAGCCACTTTGTGGGCAGTGGTGTGACCAGCAGACTTGAGGAGCCTTTCGATTTGCTCAACCGAAGCGGTCTGTGCTGCTTCCATGGTTGGATAGGTGTGCAAAAACACCAGGGTCGAATGCTGCTGCAACTTGGTAAAGAGGTTCAATGCGACGGGGTAATAGGCTTTCAAACAGGCCGTCAGCTGATTCACCAAGCGTGTTTGCATCTGAATCAAGCTATCCTGATCGCGCGTCAACCCCTTGAGTTCGGCTACCTGCTCGCTGTCAGGAGTCAGTCGATGCAAATCGGCAAAGTCAGCTCGCCCGGCCTTGGCCAGCAAGTAGGCATCGATCGCATCGGTCTTGGCACCAGAGGCAGAGCGCTTGCGATCAACGGTGCGGGGATTAATCGGATACACCGGCCACCCCTGTTCCAGCAAAAACGTAATCAGCAGACCATGGTTGGTCTCAATCACGCAGACCATCTGCTCTTTGTCCTGTCCACCAAGTGTCTCCAAAAGCCAGGAATTCAACTTGGCAAGTCCTTCTCTTGTATGGGGAACACGAATCGAAACGAGCTTTCTCCCCGTTTCGTCAAGGACCAATCCGTCATGCTTTTGGTCTGCCCAATCGATTCCAGCATAGAACATGGAACAACTCCTTCTGGACTCACAACGTTCCTGAGCGGCTGTGCCCTTTTACTGAGGCGCTCGAAGCGCGACTTTCTCATGATCAGTTGCTCTCAGGAACCCCGCCGGGGAAGCGCGAGCTTTCTCAATCGGTCGAACCGGGTGGAGACGGTGGCCTTTCCCCGACGTGTTCTACAGTTCACGCGAGCAAGTGTACCGCTTGCTCCGGCCCTTTGTCGAATGGGCTTGATTTGATATTACCGTAAAAGGAGACGGAACATGCACAGAGAGAAAAGAGAGAGCCAGGAGCAGCGTGTCACCAATGTAGAAATAGCTGAGCTCCGACAAACGCTGCAGCACTTGCTGGTAGAGGCGACGCAGCAAGGGAGAATCAGCCAGCGAGAGGCCTTCGTGGTTGGTGCTCGTATGGCCATCGCCGATGGCACGTGGCAGACCTTGCGCGACATCGCGCAAGCATTGGCCGTCAGGCGGGAACGGGTTCGACAAATTCAAAATCGCGCGCTTTGGAAATTATGTCAACAGACGGCGTTTGCTGCGGCTTTTCACACCTATCTGAAACGGATCTCTCCGCCCAAAGCGCGCCATCAGAAACCACCTTGGCTCCACTGAACGCTCGCTGGTTGGTAAAAAGATGCGCCTTTGGCCATACCAGGAAAAACGGGCCAAAGAGGGGCTCACCATGTCGATGCATCAACGTCAAAAAAGGAAAGCGTCATAGCCAAAGCTTGAATAGCTGCCTGTATGATACACACGATATAGGACCCATTTAGCGAACACGTTACGAGATGCAAAGCTTCATGATAACGGGAAAAGCAGGC
>JAFMRP010000212.1 GCA_017354095.1 Ktedonobacteraceae bacterium | reverse complement strand
CGAGCCGCCGAAGGCGGCGAGAATAGAGCGGAAGCGAACACCAATGGTAGCCGCTATGCTTGTTGTTGCCATCAATAGCATGAGGTATGCCTCCTTACAAACCAGAGAGTGTGACCAGGGCGAGCATCACACCGTGAAGCTCTGCCTCATCTCCTATACATGGTAGTACGCACTGCAAATATATGCATCTCAATTAGGAAGCGTAAGTATACTGTAAAACAGCATAAACGGGGTTTACCCATACCTCCTCTCACTGCATCAAGCTTCAGTTGAAGGAGATCGTAGCAGGAGGGCTGGTGCCCTCCTGCGTCCTTTTCCCCGCGCCGCCTGCGGCGGCGCATCCGTCAAACGCAGTTTGACAGGCATTATGGGAAACCCCGTGTCGATGCAGGAGAACAAAGGATGGCAAGGAAGAAGGTACCAATGCCACTGGAACTGGATATTACACTGTTTCGACTGGGCCGGCCCGGGATTAGCAAGGTCCTGGGCAATCTGGAAGCAGAAGTGATGGAATTGATCTGGGCACGCCCGGTCGAGGATGGGACAACAGTCCGCGATATCTTTGAGATCCTCTACCCGCAGCGCCACCTGGCCTATACAACCGTCATGACGACCATGACACGTTTAGCGAAAAAGCAGCTGCTCCAGGTCGAGAAGCGTGAACAGACATACATCTATACTCCAACGCTCACCAGGCAAGCATTTATCTCTCATCTCATCAATCGTGTCCTGGAAGATCTCCTGGTCAGCTTTGTGGAGACAGCTCCGCCGGAGCTGGATACCAGGTCCGATCACGATGCAAGCACACATTTCCAGAAACTACTCGATGAGATCACCCGCCGCCGGGCTATGGAGGCAGGCCAATCATGCACCTGATGCTCTCACTCGTGGGAGGTCACGGGATCGCCCTGCTTGGCAGCCGCTTTGTGCTGGGCCTCCTGCATCGTATAGAACATGCACCCGGGCGGCGCCTGCTGCAATTGGAGGCTCTGGCACTTCCCCTATCGAGCCTGCTGGTGCTCGTGATGGGTATCCGGCATCTGTTCGTGTCCCGCTGCCTCCTGGACGGATCGTGGTCATGGTGGAGCCACCTGCTCGCGCTACTGCTGGTGCTCGCGATGGGAGGAATAGTCCTGGGTGCGATCCTGCTCGGCCTTTGCCGGCATCTGGTGATGATAATCGCCATGAAACAGCAACCGGCCACGGTTGATCCTCATCTCGAAACGCGGGTCAAACAGCTGGCGAGCGCGCTCCATCTGCCCCAATTCCAGGTACGAGTCATGCCACTCATGCGGCCACTGGCACTGCTCTACGGCATAAAACATCCGACTATGCTCATATCTACATGGCTCCTTACCCACCTGGACCAGGAGGAGTTGGAGGCCGTTCTGACACACGTATTGGTACATGTGCTGCGGTGCGATTATCTCGTGAACTGGGCCGCCATGATCCTCAGAGACGCCTTCTTCTATCTGCCAACCAGCCGCTACGCGTATCGCCAGTCCCTCTATGAGCGCGAACTGGCCTGCGATGATCGGGTCGTGCAGATCACGGGACGTCCCCTGGCATTGGCCTCCGCACTCGCGAAAGTCGGACTGCACCAGCGCGGCGTTTCTCTTCTACCGAGCACCCGGACCCTTACCAGCCGCGACGAACGCCTCACCAGCCGCATTCGCCGGCTGCTTACCATAACAAGTGCTCAGAGCGCCTGTGCATCGCTATCCCCTCACATTCGCGAAGGGCATTTCGTAATCTGGATACCGCTGCTCGTGGTAACCACCAACGTCGCGCTCGCCCTCATCCTGGCCCTCTATTGAGCCATAAGCAGGGGTGCAGGGGGCGCCAGCCCCCTGCCGGGGTCTGGGGTGTCCCCAGAAATCCTTTTCATTCTTTAATTGCGAGCCGCCGCAGGCGGCGAGGAGTAAACATGCAAACAACCACTCAAAAATTTGAATCAGAAAAAGAAAATTCCCACCCGGAAGGAAAAATCCTATGAGCACCGGAGAACACACACATCATCACCATACCCACGGCATGGGCAAACAGATGCTCGGCATCGCGTTTTTCTTGACCATCCTCATCTTAGCAGCAGAAGTCATTGGTGGTCTGCTTGCCAACTCACTGGCATTGATCTCCGATGCCGGTCATGTACTCACCGACCTGTTCGCCCTGGGCTTAGCCTGGTTCGCCACCGTGCAGACGGAACGACCAGCCGATGATCGCAAAACATTTGGCTATCACCGCATCGGTATTCTGGCCGCGCTCATCAACGCCATCACCTTGATCCTGGTGACCGCCTGGATTATCTGGGAGGCCGTGGGACGCTTTCAACACCCCCAACCGGTCCAGCCACTGGTCATGTTTCCCGCGGCAGCTATCGGGATTGTGGTCAATCTCGCCATCGGATTTGGGCTCAGGCGAGAGGGAGACAATCTCAACATGCGCGCCGCCGCTCTGCATGTCTTTGGGGACGTGGGAGCCAGTATAGCGGTGATCGTAGCAGGAGGAATCATCTGGAAAATCGGATGGTTCCCTGCCGATCCCATTCTGTCGGTGGGTATCGCGCTGCTCATCGCCTGGGGAGCCTGGCGTATTTTGCGAGAAACCACATCTATTTTGCTCGAAGCGGTGCCAGAAGAGATCAACCTCTCCGCGCTGGTGCGTGATATTATGCGGGTGAAGGGGGTCTACGATGTGCATGACCTGCATGTCTGGTCGATTACAGGAGGCATGCCCGCGCTCTCCTGCCATACCTGCATCGATGATCTCTCGCTCGGGCAGAGCATTTCGACGCTGAAAGCACTGGAAACGATGCTGCAACAGCGTTATCATATTCGACATACCACCATTCAATTCGAGTATCATGCCCATCACGAGACATACTGCGCGGTGGACAGCCTCCACTGTCAGATAACACCACTTGCCATGCCTCACGATCATGAACATGAGCACGAACACGAGCACCAGCATGAGCATGAACATAAACATGAGCCAGGTATACCGATCCTGCCATCAGCTGATCCGACCGGATCCCAGTGCAGTGACCCGCTATAACCCATCGCTTGAGCGAATGGGAGCCCGAAGGTCACCCACCGGAAATGTCGGACCTCCCCTCGCGGGAGGCCGGCTCACCGCCTGTAAACACTCTCCCTTTGTAGCCCTTAAAATGATTTGCCGAATTCCTCTTGACTTTCCCCTTAACGGGAAAGTGTATGATTGAGACAATAGAGAGGGGGTTTAGAAAGGAAAGGAAACATCCATGTTCAAAATCAGCGAGTTTTCCCGGCTCAGCCAGGTCTCCATGAAAACCCTGCGCTACTACGATCAGATTGGTCTGCTCAAACCAGCCCATACTGATCCCTTGAATGGGTATCGCTATTACACTATCGAGCAGATATTCCGGCTCAATCGCATTCTCGCCTTCAAAGACCTGGGATTGACCCTGGAGCAGATCTTGCAAGCGCTTGATGAACAGATTCCTCCAGCGCAAATTCGTGGCATGCTCCGACTCAAGCAAGCCGAAACCCAGGCCTTGATCGAGCAGGAATATGCGCGCCTTGTTCGTATTGAGGCGCGCCTGCGCCTGATCGAGCGTGAAAGCGAGAACGAAGCCGGGCATGATGTCACACTCAAAAGCGTTAAAGAGCAAGCGGTGGCAACCTTGCCAACAGGGACGAACCTCTCCTCTTCCTCTCTGCCCTTCTTTTTTGAGGAATTAGACCATTCCCTACTGCATGCCGGTTTGCCCGAGCCAGCAGCGCTGCCGCATATGGTGCTCTGGCAGGACACGGGAGCATGTCAGGATGATCGTGATGAAACATTTGCCGTGGAGGTGGCCTGCCCTCTTCCAGAACATTTCTCGACGAATGCGCAAATGCGCATTCGCGTGTTGCCAGCACTTCCGCTGGTGGCAAGCGTCATGCACCAGTGTCAGCCGCAGGGCATATGCTCCGCGCTGGTCGATCTGGGAAGATGGATAGAGCACAACGGCTATACTATCTCGTTTCCGCACCCGTTTCGCGAGGTGTATTTCGCCAGAAACGACTATCAACTCTCTATCGCCGAAGCACAAATACCTATTGAGAAAGGTTGAAAAAAACACAATGGTCTGGACTATCGATACCACTCACTCAGAAGTCACCTTTTCTGTGCGACACATGATGTTTAGCAAAGTCACCGGAAGCTTCAACGTGTTCAAAGCCACGCTCGAAATTGACGAAGATCATCCAGAGAACTCCTGGGTGGAAGCCGAAGCTGAGGCCGTCAGCATCGATACACGCGACGAGAAGCGCGACGCCCACCTGCGCTCATCTGACTTTTTTGATGTTGAGCAATATCCGCTTCTCACCTTCAAAAGCAAAACGGTCGAACCTCTAGGCGACCGCCGCTATCACATCGTGGGCGATCTAACATTGCATGGGGTAACCAGAGAAGTCACCTTTGAGGCCCTGTATGGCGGGCAGATCTCCAAAGAGCATAATCCCTTTGGGGACCGGCGTGCCGGTCTCTCAGCCGTGACCACCATCAACCGCAAGGATTTCGGCCTCACCTGGAACTTCACACTAGAGACAGGCGGATTTATGGTTGGTGAAGAAGTCAGAATCGAGATCAATCTAGAAGCAATTACCGAAAACTAAGCGCTTGCTACTTCTCACCTGGCGGAGTCCTGCCAGGTGAGAGCAGGCGAGCAACTCAGACCTCAGATTCACCACGCGATCTTTGCCTTCCCTTCACGCCTCTAACCACCAGCGGAGCGGTCTGGTAATCTCTGGCGAAGCAATCGCGAGGAGTTGACGAGAATGCCCAGGTCCGGCAGCGATTGGGCAGCAGCAGCCAGAATAAGAGGAAGAATACCGAAAGCAGCAAGGGTCAACCCGACAAGATTGTACAGGATCGTGAAGGAAAGATTCATCTTCACCACGCGCATGGTACGCCTGGCTATCGTGAAGAGATCAGGAACCAGGTGCCAGTCCTCGCGCATCAATGCGGCATGGGCAGATTCCAGCGCGATATCGGTTCCCATCACACCCATGGCAATACCAACATCCGCCTGCGCGAGAGCAGGAGCATCATTAACACCATCTCCCACCATGACCACCGTATGCCCCCGCGCCTGGTACGCCTTCACAAGACGAATTTTATCTTCTGGCAGCAGCTCAGCCTGATACGCGATACTAAGTGCCTCGGCCTGCGCCTGCGCCGTGCACCGCGTATCTCCCGTCAACAGCTCAATCTTTGTGATACCGAGAGCGCGAAGCCGGTTGAGCGCTTCGGGAACCTCCGGACGCAGGGTATCGCATGCCGCAAGCACGCCTATCAGCGTTCCATCACGCTCCACATAGAGCAGCGTCTTGCCCTGCTGCTCAAGCGCAAGTGGCACCTTGTCACTCGCCTGCCCTTGCGCCAATCTGGCATTGCCAACCGTAACAGTAGCTCCCTCAATCTCTGCCCGCACACCCCGACCGGGAAACGCCTCAAACCGCTGTGGGGAAAAGAGCGCCAGCCCCCGCTCATCCGCTCGATGGCGCACGGCCTCGGCCAGGGGATGTTCCGAATCTCGTTCGCAGCTTGCGGCCAGCCGCAGCACCTCTTCTTCAGAATACCCTGCCAGCGGCATGACATCGGTGATCTGAGGCCGCCCCTCGGTGATCGTCCCGGTCTTGTCAATAAGCAATATATCCGCGCGCGACAGCGCCTCCAGGTACTTCCCTCCCTTCACCAAAAGCCCATAAGAGGCTGCTCGCCCAATAGAAGCCAGCATGGCGATGGGAGTTGCCAGCGCAAACGAGCAGGAGCAGGCCACCACCAGCACTGCCGCCGTTGCAAGGGGATTACGACTCACGAGCAGGGTCAAAAATGCAATGGTGGCAACCACTGGCAGGAAGTAGGTCGAGAAGCGATCGGCAATGCGTTGCACCGGAGCACGATGCGCCTCAGCTTCCTCTACCATCGTGATCACACGCCCAAAGGTCGTGTCGGCTCCCACGTGAATTGCTTGCACGCGCAGGCTGCCAAGCTGGGCAATGGTTGCCGCGAACACATGACTTCCACGCCCGACCTCAACGGGCATCGACTCTCCCGTAACAGCAGCTTGATTCACGGTGGCCTGCCCCTCCAGCACCTCACCATCCACGGGAATAGCCTCGCCTGGACGAATAATTACGGTCTCTCCCACCTGCACCTCTGCCATCGGAAGAACCACCTCTGCCCCATCGCGCTCAACCCGCGCGGTCTGCGGAGCAAGCGCGGTCAGACGCCTGACGGCCTGCCGTGAGCGTTCAGTGGTAAACTGCTCGGCGTAATCACCAACCCGCATGAAGAAGACAACTACCACAGCGGTTGGCCACTGCCCAACGGCCAGCGCTGCCACAACACCAAGACTCATCAGCGTATGAGAAAGAATCTGACGCCGCAGAGCAGCACGAAGAACCTTCCAGAAGAAGGGATAACCTGTCAATATTACCAGACCCCACCCCAGATACCAGGGCACAAGATCAGTAATCCGCGCAAAGAAGCCAAACCACTCTCCCACCACGACCACAAAAAGCACTGCACCAAAAACGAGCCCGAAGAGTGTGAAAATGGGACGGGTAAAGTTGGCAAGCGCTGGAACAACCGACCTGCGATGATCTGGCACTTCAGATGCGGCAAGCGTATAGCCAGCCTCCGCAACGGCTTCGCGGAAAGCAGCGAGATCTACCTGGACAGGATCGTAGTGAATGACCGCTTTTTCGGAAGCCAGAAACACCCGCGTCGACTCTACACCCGGCAGTGTACTGAGGGCATGCTGCACATGCTGCGTACATTCCACGCAATCCATCCCGCGCACAGAAACTTCAAGCCGTGCCATCTCAACACGGCTCCTTTCCCGCTACTGACGGCTCATAGCGGGTACATTCGTACACACCACGAGCAACATCGCGCAGAAGCTCATCCGCGAACGTGAGCAGGCTCCCAACACGGGGATCACTATATTGATAGAGTGTGGAGCGTCCCTGAGGCTGGGAAACCACCAGACCACAATCTGACAAACAGCGCAAATGATTCGAAACGTTCGGCTGCGAGAGTCCTGTCCTCTCCACGATGGCCCCAACAGTCAATGGCCCCTCCTGCAGCGTCTCCAGAATCGAAAGACGCGACATGTCAGAAAAGCCGCGAAACAGCTTCGCCTTGAGTGCCGTAGCCGAATAAACACGAGTCGCCATCACAAACTTGCTCTTTTCATTATCATATCATTACGTAATGATACGATAATGAAAAGAGGAGCCAGTGTCAAGGGTGCCGAGCCCGCAGGACGATGACAGGTTGCAGCCCGTCCCTGATCTGATAAGGACTTGCTCACGCAAAGCAACCAACCACCACGAACAGAACCAACACCTTTCCCCTTCCCAAAAAGTGTTGGCTTTGTTGGTTCTGTTGGCTTTCTGACACTCTCGTGACACCCTGAAACGGGCGAACAGACACGTCCCCTACCCCCAAAAAGTGTCCTAAGTGCTCTATTTGTTCGTTTTACAGAGATCAATATACCGGGCGACGA
>JAFMRP010001056.1 GCA_017354095.1 Ktedonobacteraceae bacterium | reverse complement strand
CATAGGGATTAGGAGCAACAGAGCAGTTGTGGCCGGACGTGCAAGCAGGGTACGCCTGGGTGCATCGAGCCGCCCATATCTTGACGAATGCCAATCATCTTTCCTCGACACAGGTGCGACAACAGTATGAGGAACTGCTGGAGACGATGCGATCCAGTGGTGCCCTGAGTATCTCACTTCAACAGATGGATGAGACCTTTCTCAAAGTCACGGCGAGCTACTGGCCCGGGTTGTTTCACTGCTATGAAGTGGCTGATCTCCCACGCACGAACAATGACCTTGAGCACGTTTTTGGCTCCACGCGCTACCATGAGCGACGGGCAACGGGTCGGAAACAAGCCTCTCCTGGTCTCGTCGTGCGCGGCTCAGTACGTCTCGTTGCAGCAATTGCCACTCAGAACTCCCACTTTCGTGGCTCCGATCTGGCCTTGCGCGACTTGGAGCAGTGGCGAACACTGCGAAAACAGATTGAACATCGGCATGAAGCTCGACGTGAACAATATCGTTTTCGGAAAGATCCTGACGGCTACTTACGCGCTCTAGAGGAGCAGTTATCCCAGAGAACAATGCGGTCCTAGTTTTTTTCATCTGAGGTACTACGAGGATTCCGTCGCCCTACGCCTCGCGGCGCGTAGGCGATCCCGAAGTTCACTCATTCTCCTGGTCCATACGTAGGTTCGTCGTTCGGCGGTTAGCTCGGTCCTTCCGAGTCTTCCTGAGGAGAGCATTGACAATGACGAAAGCTTAATCATCGTCACCTCAAGGCGGAGGCAATTGCACCTTGATCCTCCAGTTGGCGATCTACAACAAGTCGCCTGACGTTCGCCCAATCCAGGGCTAACCCTATATGGCCTAGCTCGCGCATCGTCTTGGGAGAAGGTGCCTCCCGCATTGCGCTTTCACTCCATGCTGCTGTCCCCTTTGACTTTCGTCTCCAGGTAAGGAGGTGCTTTAATCACATGTGCTCCAGTGATGCTGAACAGATTCAGCGAGGGGATTGAATGCTCATCGGCGCACGCTCTCCATCGCAGCGTTGTCGTAACAGTCCGCCGTCCGACTCATACTCACGATCATGCCTTGCTGGGCTAAGACGGCTTGGTAGCCCGCACTCGTGTAGGTACTGCCTCGATCAGAGTGATGAAGCAATCCAGGTGGTGGATGACGCCGAGCGATCGCCATCTGGAGCGCCTGGATGACTAAGGCTGCATCCTGAGTCGCGGCCATGGACCACCCGACAACCATGCGCGAGAACAAGTCCAAGACCACGGCCAGGTACAGCCAGCCCTCCGCGGTCCAGATGTACGTCGTATCAGCCGCCCATTTCGTATTGGGCTGCTCGGCGCCAAACTCCCGTTGGAGCAGATTCGGCGCGACCTGGGCCTCGGGATCGCTGTGGGTCGTGACCGTGCGGTGCCGGGGACGCTTGGCATACAGCTCCTGCTCGCGCATCAAGCGGGCGACCCGCTTACGAGCGCACTTCATCCCTTGGTCCTGCAATTCGGCATGGACCCGCGGGCTGCCGTACACGCCACGATTGGCCTGGAAAACGATCTTCACATGTTCAGCTCATTCAGCATCTTTTCGGCTGTGCTCGCTCGGCAGGCGCCTGGACCAGGCGTAGTACCCGCTGACCGAGACATCAAGCACGCGGCACAGCAACGCAACGGGATACTCGTGCCGGTACTCTGCAATGAATTGATATCTCACTGCTTTTCTCGCGAAAAGATGCCGACTGCCATATTTCCGATGTCACGCTCCTGTTTGACCATCTCTAGCTCGCGCTTGAGTCGGCGCACTTCCTCCTCTTGGGCGGTTTGGTGCCCGCTGCCAGGAAAAGCCTGGGAACCGTGTTCGGCCAGTTCCTTACGCCATTGATGAATCGACGTGTCGCTCATGCCCAGCTCGCGGGCTACTTGCGCGATCGGCTTGCCGCTCGTCTGCGCTAAACGCACCGCCTCTCGCTTGAACTCCGTCGTGTAGGTCTTTTGCACTTTTTGCATGATCCTTTCCTCCCCTTGGAAAGAGTATACTCGAAGCTTTCCTCCTTCCACCATTTCGGGGTAGGATCATCAAGTACATTTCTCAAGGTGTTCTGAGTCAACTTGACGGGCTCATTCAGCATTTGGCCCCTTCCTGTATCCCCATTGTCATTCTCTTACGCGCCAGCGGGTGGCGGATCTCCGATGTGCTGTATCTCAAGCTGGATGCGTGCTTGGAGCAAGAAGGCAACGAGAAGTACTGGTTGGCAGGAGATATTCAGAAAACTCCGAGTGCTTGGCCACAAAATCCCGATCACGCAAGAAATCGCAGCAGTCATTAAGACGCAGATCACCTGGGTTAAGCAACACTACAAGCCTGAAGAAAACCCCACAGGCTGGCTTTTTCCCGCGTCAAAAACACATGGTCATGGGAAGAGCAAACGCTTCAAGAACGGAGATCCACTCGGAGCACACGGAGTGCATCGAGCGCTCAATTACATCGCAGTGAAATACCAGATCAAAGATGAGCAAGGGCAACTTTTTCACTTCAAGTCACACGCCTTCAGGCACACAAAAGCCGTTGAGCTGCTGAACCAAGGGATGTCGCTCGTTCTGGTGCAGCAATGGCTGGCGCACGCAGTGGGAAAAGACGGTACAGCAGGGGATCGTCCGGTTCAACGACGGGAACCCCGAGTTTGTTCCTGGTAAGAAGTTGCTGCCGATGGCAGGCGAGAATACGT
>JAFMRP010001055.1 GCA_017354095.1 Ktedonobacteraceae bacterium | reverse complement strand
GTAACTCGCTCGCAACGACAATACACACAGCGCCTCTTCACCAAAGCGGCGACTGGCCTCACTGTGCATCGCTTCGGCAAATAGCGTGTGGTAGCGATACCACGCCCCCGTATCATCCAGGGCCTCTAGAAAGAGACCTGCCCGTTCTATCGTTTCCAGAAGCGCGGCGCTGTCTTGCTTGCTCGTAATCGCATCGCAGAGCGGACCTGTTAAGCGCGGAAGCTTACTGGTCTGGAGCAAAAAGAACTGAAGGGGCTCTGGTTGAGCATGTAGCACCTCGCTCACAAAGTAATCGAGCAGCTGATGGCGCAGGAACGTAGGACGTTGCCGCTCATCCAGGGCAGTAAGATGACGTTCCACTTCATACTGCGTCATCTGTCCGGCCAGTACCAGCAGGCGCAGGCCGACAGCCCAGCCTTCCAGGAGCCTGTCAAGCTGTATGATGGTTTCTTCCGTAAATGTGGATGCCGTTGCCTGTTGCAGAAAGGTCGCTGCTTCCTGGGCTGAGAAACGCAGGTCAGCGGTATGGATCTCTTGCACCTCTCCCCGCGCACGCCACTGCATGAGGGGCAAGGGCGGCTCGCGGCGCGCCAGTATTACCACGTGCAGTGTGGCGGGAAGGTGCTCAATGAAAAAGGCCATGGCCTTGTGAAGACGAGGTTCTGTAATTGCTTGATAGTCGTCCAGAATCAGAATGCCATTCTTCACCCGGCTGGTGAGATCGTTAAGGAGCAATGTCAGTACCACCTCCAGCTCAACAGGCACAAACGGTGGCTGGAACAGAGAGAGCAGTTGCGCGAGCGCCGCTTTTCCTATCCCTTCCTGCCAGGTCTGGCAGGCACTAATGATGGTGCGCCAGAAACGAACTGGATCGTTGTCACTGGCATCCAGTGATATCCAGGCAATATGAGAAATATTGTGATGAGTCAGGCGTTCAGTCAGCCAGGCATTCGCCAGCGTCGTTTTGCCGAAACCAGCCGGCGCAGAGAGCAATGTCAGCTTGTACGCACGCCAGCCATCAAGCCTGGAGAGTAACCGTGGACGCTCAACCAGCCCCAGCGGGAGGCGAGGCAGGGACAGCCTGGAAGTTAGCAGCATCGAGGAAGATTGGTCGGATGAATGCTGCATCCCCTCAAATTGCTCGCCGATCTCCTCTAAACGAGCAATCGAGAGATCAGCTGTTCGCCCCAGATAGCGTTTGACAGTCCGTCCATGTAGAGAACGATAACCATACCAGTAAGCTCCCCTTCCCTGTATCATCTCTTTGCGTGCCGTATAATGCGCTCCAGACTGGCTGTGAAAAGCAAAGGAAGCGATACCATCCAACCACTCCCACCACGCCTGGCTATCAGGGACAATCTCACGTAGGTCAGTAAAATTTTGACCCGAAATCTCATAGCTATCTGACTGCGAAGACCATCGTAGAGAATAAGGAGCTCGCCTGGGCATGCATCCTCCTTAGATAAGAAGAGTGACGACGTATTACCTAAATACCAATATTCCACCTCAGAAGCATATCACATATTCCACCTTAGGTAATTAAAAATAAGAGCCTGGCAGAGTCTGGTCTTCACCTTCTCTGCTGGCCAACAGGTCACACAGTGTGGAATGGTGTCTCCTCGCAGAGTGGCAGCCAGGTGACGATCACTAACACCAGCTACAATGCCTCGATCGCTCCCAATGGCTCGGTCAACCCGGGCTTCAACGCTTCCTGGAGCGACAGCAACCCCAATCCCACTTCGTTTAAACTCAACGGCGCAGCCTGTAGCATAGCGTAACCTGGTTCCATCACCGACCAATCGAGAAACAGGGACAGAACGCTCTGTTCCCTGTTCTTTGGTCGTTTCATACAGCTCTACCATTTTTCCTCCCCCTATATGCATAGAGCGAGCCCCAAGCATTGACAGTGTTGAAACTTCTATGCTACTCTAGAGCAAATCTGATGCAGGTATCACGCACAAGTAGCCCATTAGGGACAAAAGTACGTTTCCCCTCTCCAGAAAAGCAACCCGAACTACCTATCTCAGGAGTAGTGCATCAGAGATGCTCTCTATCTATAAGATAAGGTTTTCAACTCACAAGGAAGGTCTACGTTGAGACAAGATTAGAAGGATAAGTGCTATGGGAAGTAAACCTTCGCCTCCCCTTGAACTCTTCTACTGCTATGATATCCAGGATCTTGAGTTACTCCAGAAACTAGACAACCAAATCAAAGGGTTGCACAACGCTAATCGCATTACCACTTGGCACGAGGATATGGTAGATCCCGGCGAGGACGAGAAAGAAGCAATCAGGGAGCATTTAGCACACGCTCATATTATTCTGCTACTGGTGAGCTCTGACTTTCTCGTTTCTTGTCACAATGAATGGGAATGTGCCATGGAACGTCTCAAAAGGAAAGAGACTGTCCGTGTCATTCCTGTTCTCTTACGCCCTGCCGATTGGCAAAACACTCCGTTCGGTCATCTACGAGTGCTTCCTACAAACAAGAAACCAGTCACGGTTTGGTCTAATCGCGATGCTGCGTTTCATGACATTGCGAGGGGTATTGGCAAGGTGATAGAGGGACTAACACCGAAAGATTCAGAACACCAGGAAGAAGTTGAAAATGTTTCCACACATACTGACCAGCAGGGCGAAATCAGGCAGGGAGATGAGCTCAAACCTGAAACCGGGTTATCCAATAACCCGATCCACAAGGAGAGCCAGGCTACGGGGCACGGTCCAAAAG
>JAFMRP010000211.1 GCA_017354095.1 Ktedonobacteraceae bacterium | reverse complement strand
GCGAACGTGTGGAGCGTGGCCCTGGCCCGCGAGATGGGAATCGAGCTGCCCATTACGGCAACGCGGCATCCTATGGTCGCGCTGCACCGCCCGGGCGACGCTAACGAGTACACACGAATGCACGCCGTCTGCTTTGATAGCACGCTGGGCACCTACCTGCGCCCCGACCTGGGCGGAATCACGCTCGTCGGCGCGGTCGCCAACGTCCTGGCGGCCAGCGATCCCGACCACTACCCGCGCGGCTTGAGCGATGAAGAGATCGCCCACCTCAGTTCGGCGGGCGCGAAGCACTTTCCCGCGCTGGCACGAGCGGTAGCCCGCGGCGGCTGGAGCGGCATCTACGACGATACCCCCGATTATCACCCCATCCTGGGCCAGCTTCCGGCCTACGATGGACTCTACTGCGCGGTCGGTTTCAGCGGGCACGGCTTCAAGCTGTCTCCGACAATTGGCGCCTGGCTGGCCGAGACTATCCTGAGCGGCAGCACGCCCGCCGACATGCAGCACTTCGCCTACGAACGCTTCGCGCAGGGCAAGTTCATTCAGCCGCGCTATGCCTCGGGTGTGCTGGGATAATCGAGCGAACAATGCCACTTTTCTCCTTAATGGAAAATCTGATCTGATCTCGTGACACGAGGGCTAGAGTGAAGCGGCTCAGCCTGCTGATCCGTATCACCAGTAACAAGCGCTTTCGGCGTCCATCTGATTTTCGGAGGGAAGCATAGTGGCAGAACCGCAGGCATCATATTCGCAATACTATTCACACTTTCCGCCCACAACAGGAAAGCTCACGTATGATCAGCAAACGAAACGATTGGTACTAAACGGACTCGTTTTAGCTCCTGGCGACAGCCTGGACCTGCATGTCTTTGGCTACTGGATACCAGGCCATATCGCACAGGATAGAACAGGATGGTTTTTACTCACGTTAGACGATATTGGAATTCGTCTGCGCCCCGGCCTGCTCGCACGTCACATCGACAGCACGCAGGATACCGCATCGTAGCGAACCACAGGGCCCGCAAAAGGGAGGGACCTACATTTCCCGAATGGAAGTGGGGATGCAGGGGGTGGCAGCTTCCCTGACTGGGAGCGCGGGGGCTGGACAAGAGGAACATTGCAGCCCCCCATCTCTTTTCTCTTTTCGCCGCCACATGCGGCAGTGAAGAAACGCGTAACACAGCAAACTAGCGAAGCAGGGAGATGTATGCAGAATATTTCACCACTCGACGAGACCACTTATCCCTGGAAGCTGATTCTGATCGTTGACGATGACGAGGACTTCGGCACCGATCTTGTCCAGGTGATTCACTCAGAGACACCATATCACGCGATCTATGCTCGCGACGCATTCGAAGCCCTGAGAATTACCAGGCACCTGCAGTGCGACTTGCTCCTGCTGGATTATTTACTCCCGGGCATCGATGGCATCGATCTCTATGACCTGCTGCACTCGCAGCCATCAATGGCCAGTACGCCGACGATCCTGATGAGCGCCAGCACCCGCCTGCCCCAGCGAGCAATCGAGCAGCGCACAATTCCTCGCCTCAACAAACCGTTCGAACTGGATGACCTGTTCGATGCACTGCGCCAATTTTTAGGCGAGCCCACCCCACAACAAATGAGCCAGCCCCCCGCCAGGGAAGGCCCTGCATTCCCATAAGACAACACAATCAGTCATCGTCAAACTGACACTTCTGACACTCTGATGGAGGTGCCATCTTCATCATATCGATGCCCATAAAACCAACAATTACAACAGTTCTAACGCTTCTGACACTCCTGACACTCCTGACAGTTCGGAGGGTGGCAACAGGACTGTCCGTTTCGGTTGTTATGGTCTAGTGTAGCAAAGTGTAGCAGCGGGCGAGCGGCGTTATTTTGGCTTTGCCGATTGGTAGAGATGGGCCTGCAGAGCGCAAGGGAGAAGATCGACGATCTTCGTGGCGTAGCGTAGCACGGAAAGTGTAGCAAAAACCCCCAAATTGAGCTCAAGGGCTGCTACACTTTACCATAACAACAAGATTTAACCCATACGATAGTGCCACTATAGGGAAGTACCGTAGGGGTAATTTCATGGGATCTGCTGGAGAATGTAGAAAAAAGAGGCTTCCAACGAGATGGATACCGCGAAGCTCTTTTTGTGTTGAAGTTTCTGTCCTTGAATGTTCGCGAGTCATGTGTCCTCCCATTGCGTTTTTCAGGTAGAAATATCTGGAAAATGCGTCCCTCTAACCTCACCCTCACCAGGAAGTTGGTGAGTAACATCGGTTGGTTCCTTATCTATTGATAGCTTACAACAAAGGACATCAAGAGGCGCTGAAACTTACATACGAGACCTGCCCCACTTGGCGGATGGGAAGGCGAGCAGACGCCATTGTCTTGCTTCGCGTTATATACTTTTCTTACTTGACAGATGGTCTCTTTCTCAGATATATTATTAGCATGCTAATCACTACAGGGCAGATACAGAGCATGGATATCAACAATAATCCGGGTTCACTCATCGCGAAACTGGCTCGCACGATAGCGAATGAACTGGATAAGAAGCTGCGGGTTTTCGGAGTGACGATCTCGCAGTGGAGCCTTCTGAAGAACGTCTGGGCGAAAGAGGGTCGCTCCCAGGTGGAGCTACAGGAGATTTTAGGGCTGGAGGCCGCGACGGTGACCGGACTGATCCAGCGCATGACGGCTCTGGATCTGGTTTATCGCCAGCCCGACCCAGTGGATAAACGCGTCCAGCGCGTCTATCTCACTGAGCGCGGGCGAGCGCTGGAGTGTGTGACGGCGCCCCTGAATGAGGTCAACGAGCGCGCACTCAAGGGATTCACTGACGATGAACGCGAATTCTTTATGCGCCTGCTCGCACGCGCGCTGCGCAATTTCGAAGAGGAGTGAGTCCTCTCGCCCTTTTTTTGCCCGTCAGATTGTTAGCATGCAAAATAAAAGAGGTATGGTGCGTTCCCTTCCTGGGAACAGGACTTTTTCGCTACAATACGAAAGGACAAACGTATGACCACTCATCCTGCTGCTTTGCGGCGCCTCTACCTGATGCAGGTGGCAAAGGGGCTCACTCCTGTTGTCTGTTACCTGGTACAGACTGGCGATGGCAAAAATATCCTGATCGATAGCGGCCTGCCCAAAGGTTTTCAGCCTCCCCCCGAGATGGGCCTGCCTCCCATCTCCTATGCTCAGGATGTGGTTGAACAACTGGCGCTGCTGAATCTGCGCCCAGAAGATATCGACATTTTGATCTGTACACATTTTGACATCGACCACTGTGGCAATCACCCGGCCTTCGCACGGGCCGAACTGGTGGTGCAGCGCCAGCACTATGAACTGGCGCGCAGTGGGCATCCCCGCTTTGCCCGCTGGAGCTCAAGGTGGGATGACCCGGCTCTGCACTATCGACAACTGGACGGCGATAGTGTCCTACTTCCGGGCATTGAACTGATCGTCACCAACGGCCATACACGAGGACATCAATCAGTCCTGGTGCGCCTGCCCGAGACCGGCCCGGTGCTGCTGACGATCGACGCGGTTCCCTCGCAAAATCTCTTCGCCCCCGACCGTCCGAAGACTCCCCAGGACGACAACGAAGAACTAGCGCGAGAAGGTGCGCGCAAATTGATCGCCGTGGCCGAGCGCGAACAGGCGGGGCTGGTCGTCTTCGGACACGATAACGCGCAGTGGGAAACTCTCAAAAAGCTTCCTGAGTACTACAGCTAAGCGTGAGTACAGCGAGAGCGGAGTGTAAGAGATGCCCTTACATCACGCTCTCTTCGCCATGGGCTTCTTCGCTGAGATCTTTGAACGCGTCCCACTCGGCCAGGCGCTTCTCATACTCGACATGGATCCTATCATGCGCGCCCTTACCGAAGAAGATCCGCAGTGGAGGGTGCTCCATATCGACCAGTTTCAGCACGACTGGTCCGGTGGCCTCTGGATTCCCGCGAACAGATGCGCTCAGGCGAGCGCTATTGGCCTCTCGTACATGATCGTACACCGGCAGTTCCTGGGCAAACTTTGCGGAAGGACCCGCCCAGTCCGTCGTATACCCGATCGGCTCAATCAGTGTAACCTTGATGCCCAGCGCCTGCATCTCCTGGTTGAGCGCCTGGCTAAACCCCTCAAGTCCCCATTTACTCGCGTGGTACATGCCAATGTAAGGAACGGTACTGACACCCCCAATACTGGAAACCTGGATGATATGCCCGCTGCCCTGTTCACGCAGGTAGGGGAGCGCCGCCTGCGTCACCCACAGGGCTCCCAACAGGTTTGTCTCTAGCTGATCACGAGCCTCCTGCTCGCTGATCTCTTCTATAGCACCAAACTGCCCATAACCAGCATTATTGATAATAACATCCAGACGTCCGAAGTGCTCGTATGCCTGTCTTACTACTATGTCAACGGCGGCTTTGTTGGTGACATCCAGAGCCAGCGTCAGAACATTGTCGCCGTAATGTTCGTTAAGCTCTTGCAGGCTCTCCAGGTTGCGCGCGGTTGCCACGACCTGATCGCCGCGTCGCAGCGCCGCCTCTGCCCAGACCCGTCCGAAGCCTTTCGAGGTGCCAGTAATAAACCATGTTTTCGTCATAAGACGTTCCTTTGTTTGTTCTTCGTTATTTTAACTCTTTGGCGATCTCCTGGTTCTGAGCAGCAATCTGCTCGGCCAGTTCCAGATCACCGGCCAGACGCGCATCCCAGTACGCTATTTTGCCGCGCAGATACCGCTGCCGGATGTGGAGCTTGCGGATCTCCTCTTCAACCGCCTCGGCGTGCGCCACAAATAGCGCTTTTTGCTCAGCAGCTGCTTCGTCACCTCGTTCCCGCTGCTGTAAGTACCGCCGCATATCGTCAAGGGAAAGACCGCTCGCGCGCAGGCATGACAGCGTCTCTACCACCCTCGCGGTATCCGCGCTATAGCGTCGATGGCCGCTGCTCCCATCACGTGGGATCGGCTGGATAAGCCCTACCTTCTCGTAGTAGCGCAGCGTGTATTCGCTCAGACCGCTCTGAGCAGCCATTTGCTGAATAGTGAATGGCGCTTCTGGTTTAGCTGTTGTAATATCACGTGACATGGCCCCAGTATAAAATACTTAGAGCGCTCTAAGTCAAGAGGTTTTCAAGCAGTTTTTGAGTTTCCTTAGAGAACTCCCATAAAATGGTACCACCATACAGGCAAATCACGTAATTATGGTAAAGTGTAGCAGCCTTTGAGCTCAATTTGAGGGTTTTTGCTACACTTTCCGTGCTACGCTACACCACGAAGATCGTCGATCTTCTCCCTCTGGCCCCACAGGCCGATCCCTGCCAATCGGCAAGGCCAAATTAATACCGCTCGCCCGCTGCTACACTTTGCTACACTATACTATAACTAATGAGCGGATTTACACTTCGCCCCCCTATTCGTAACGCAGAATGGTGGCAATCCGCGCACGACTCGCCCGCGCTGTTGGTCCAAACGAGGCCAGCGTGGCGATGATGACGAGCACCAGTAACATCAGTGGCAGCGCACCGGCATCGAAAGCAAAGGGCACAGGAAAGAGCCAGCGCGAGACCAGCAGATCAAAGCCATAGGCGATGGGAACTCCAACAATAGCTCCCACGAGCCAGGCCAGACTTGCCAATGAGAGGCCCTCGATCCAGAAGGTGCGAGAGACCTGCCAACTGCTTGCTCCCATCGAGCGCCAGATGCCGATCTCTCGTTGACGCTCCAGCACCGAACTGATCAGGGTGTTGTAGAGGCCCAGAATACCAACCATTGCCACACCAACGGCAGCTACGTAAAAGATGATGCAGATGCTCAATGCACTACTTTCGTCGGCATTCAACTCGTCTTGCCTGGTGAGAGCAGGATCAGCGTTGCCCACCGGTTGCATCGCCTGATCAACCTTGTTCGCCAGTTGTTGTAGCGCAGCGGGTGAATGGTCACGCGCTTGAATATACAATAAACCCACACTATTGACCGGCTCTTTTTGCAACTGATTGATGTTCTCGATACTGGTAATCGCAGCACCACCCAGCCCCATCTGGGTCGGCATGTCATTGACTGCGCCGATAATCTTCCAGGTGGCTTTATGTCCATTGCCGTCGCTAAAGGTCACTGCGTCCCCAATGGAGAGGTGTGCCCCGTACATTGTTTGCTCGTCCAGCAGCACCACATTCTGCTCGCCCGGCAAAAACCAGCGTCCCTCGCTGATCGGCTTGCGATAGACCTGCGTATTGACATCAACACCTACTAAATCGAGTTTCCCCCACGGCGTAATCATCCATGTACCATTCCCCGCTTCGACGCGCGACACATTGGGCAGTCCGTCCAGGATCTGATAGAGTTGCGGGAGGGGACGCGAGAAGATTTGTGGGTTGCTTGTCACGCGCACCTTTATATCGTAGGTATAATTCGTGCGCAGTTGCATCGCCATCTGATTGATACTATAGGTAAAGGTAGTGACCGCCAGAAAGGTAATGCCCGAGAGCGCGAGCGCACCGATGGTCATGATCGCACGTCCTCGCTTGCGAAAAATGCCTCGAAAACCGAGCCATAGGGTCTGCGGTACCCATATCAGCCGTTCTGCAATGTCGGGCAGCCAGCGGTTTGTACCGGCGCTCACGCTGGTAACACCATAAGCCCCCAGGGCTTCATGGACCGTGATGCGCGTACCATCCAGTATGGCAAACAAGGCGACGAGTAAGGGCGCGCCTATGCCAGAGCCTATACCTATCAGAAAGACATCGAGTGGAATAGAAAAAGGACCCGGGTAGACCAATTCTATTTTTGCAAACTGCAAGGCAACCACGTAACCAATTGTGATGCCCAGGGCCAGCCCCAGGAAGGTTCCGAGCAGGCTATAGATGAGCACAGTCAGCAGGTAGCTCTTCAAGATGTCGCTCCGTATACCTCCAAGTGCCTTCATTGTCCCAATAATCTTCATTTGCTCGGCAATCAGCGTCGTCAAGGTATTCATGATCAGGAAGCACGAGACGACAATTGCTCCGGCAGCCAGCACACGCACCAGATTGAAGAAACCATTAAGAAAGTCGAGAGCAATCTGGAGGGTAGCACTGTCCGCTATAATAGCATGCTGCATGGTCAAATGTTGTCTCTGTAGCAAATCGCGCAGCGTCTGGACCGTGTCCTGCACTGCATCAATATCACGTACTTTGATGGCAATGCTGTTGGCTTGCGTTATGCCGAGTAGTTGCCCCAGGTCACTCATTCTCATGTAGGCTTGCGCGGTCTTTGACCCTCTAACCGATGGCAGTCCTGAGGTCTGTGCCACCCCTCCCACGCGTAATGGTGTCACTCCTTTTTGACCTTGCAGTTGGATGGTTCCGTTGAGTGAGAAGGAGTGCAGGGTGAGATCTGTCATCTCCATCACGATCTCACCGGGACCCGGATAGTGGCCGCCAGTCAGTTCAAATCCGCCCAGCGCGACATGCCGGGGATCTTGAAAGGCGATCACATTTATAGCGATAGGCCCTGAGGCTGTTTGCCATTGGAATCTCCCTGCCATCTGTTCCTGCACAGCCTGCACATTTGGTACTGCGGCAATCTGTGCTGT
>JAFMRP010001054.1 GCA_017354095.1 Ktedonobacteraceae bacterium | reverse complement strand
GTCCGCCAGCTTTGCTTGAAGGGGGCGATGATCCACGGGCGCATCAACGAGCGTTTTCTGGATGATCCCTCGTTTCGTCCGGTGCTGGCGGCAGCCGAGGCGCTGGACGTCCCGATCTATCTGCATCCCAACGTTCCACCCAAAGTGGTGCAGGACGTCTATTATGCGGGTCTCGATCCTCTGGTGAGCCAGCGCCTGGCAACGGCGGGATGGGGCTGGCATATGGAGGCGGGCATTCATGCCTGGCGCATGATCCTGAGTGGTGTGTTTGATCGCTTTCCGCGCCTACAAATCATCCTGGGACACTGGGGCGAGATGATCCCCTATTATCTGGCGCGGACCGAACAGATTGTCTCTCAGGCTCCCGCAACGAAGTCTTTGCAGCGTCGGCTTTCTGACTACTTTGTCGAACAGTTCTACGTGACGCCAAGTGGTCTCTTTACCCTGCCTCCATTCCAGTTATGCCTGCAAATTCTGGGTGCGGATCGCATCATGTACTCGGTCGATTATCCCATTATGGCTGGTGCGCCAGCTCGAGCCTTCCTGGAACAGGCCCCCATCAGCCCGGCTGATAAAGAGAAGATCGCGCATGGGAATGCGGAGCGGCTATTCAAAATGTAGGTAAGTTGCAAACAGATGAAAGACGAGAAAAACGGATGAGTACGCAAGAGAACTGGCGGCAGCCCATTGCGCTGGCTGGGAGCGAAAAGAGGCGAGAAGATCTGGGACTGATCACCGGGAAGACCCGATTTGTCGATGATATCAGATTGGCGGAGGAACGTCCGGCAGTGCTCTCTCTGCTGGTGGTGCGCAGTCTTTTCGCGCACGCGCGTCTTGAAAAGATTGACGTCGAGGCAGCGCGCGCGCTGCCGGGCGTCGTCGATGTGATCACCGGTCAGGATCTGGTCGGCACACTCAAACCACTGGAGAGCATGGGGTTTCCAGGGATGAAGCACGCGCCTCGCCTGCTGCTCGCCAGCGAGAAGGTACGCTATGTAGGCGATCCGGTTGCCGTGATTCTGGCAGAGAATCGCTCGGTGGCGGAAGATGCGCGCGATCTGTTGGATATTGACTATACCTCTTTGGAGGCTGTGACAGACTTGGAAGAGGCCGCACGACCGGGCGCACCCCTGCTCTACGAGGAGTTGGGAACCAACATCGCCCTGACATTCTCCAAGCAGTCTGGCAACGTGGAGGAGGTTTTCGCACGTGCGGAGCGCACCACCCACCTGCGCCTGGTGAATCAGCGCCTTGCGCCCAGTTCGCTGGAGAACCGGGCTTGCTTGTTTGACTATGATGCACAGCGTGGTGAATTGTACGCCTGGGTGTCCTCACAGGGACTGTTTCGCCTGAAAGAGGTGCTGGCCCGCTTCCTGGATCTTGCGCCCGAACGAGTCCATGTGCGCAACGCGGCTGTCGGCGGGGCCTTTGGTGCCAAGAACATGCTGCTGGGCGAGGAGTTGCTCGCGGCCTGGCTGGCCGTCAAACATGGATGCCCGGTGAAATGGATTGAGGAGCGCAGCGAGAATTTGCAGGCGCAGAGCCAGGGGCGCGGGCAGTTGAACGAGCTGGAGGTGGCGTTCCAGAACGATGGCACGCTGCTGGGTGTGAAAGTGCATACGCTGGGGGACATGGGTGCTTTCCCCGGTGGAATCGGAGCGATGATTCCGGTGCGCAGCACAGACATGCTGATCGGTCCGTACCGGGTTGCGGCGGTGGAGAGCCACGTCGAGGTTGTGTATACGAACAAGCCGCCCACCGGGGCCTATCGTGGTGCTGGTCGGCCAGAAGCAACCTATATGCTCGAACGCGCGATGGATCAGATCGCGCGCGAGTTGGGGATGGACCCGGCGGAGGTGCGGCGCAAGAATTTTATCGATCCCGGCGCGTTCCCCTATCACACCGTGACCGGTTTGCTCTATGACAGCGGCAACTATCCGGCGCTGCTGGACCGACTCCTAGAATTGGGCGAATATGCGGCTTGGCGCGAGAAGCAGCAAGAGCAGCGCGCCCGTGGTGGCAGTCGTTTGCTGGGCCTGGGCCTTTCGACGTTTACCGAGATCTCAGGCGGTGCGATGCCCGGCCCGCCAGGAAGCCCTCAGGAAGCGGCGATCGTGCGTGTGCGGCGCGATGGCACGATTCTCGCGCAGAGTGGCGTCGCCCATAATGGGCAGGGTCACTTTACCCTCTTCGCCCGCATTACCGCCGGGGTCTTCGGGGTGCCCATCGAACAGGTGGAGGTTGAGATGAACAACGCGGATTTACCCGTGTACGGTATCGGCACCTTTGGCAGTCGGACCACGCAGGCCGGGGCTTCGGTTGTGCTGCTGGCTGCGGAGGCGGCGCGTGAGAAAGCCCTGCATGCTGCCGCGCAGATCCTGGAGGTCGCGTCTGCCGATCTGGAACTGGCAGATGGCAAAGTCACCGTGCGCGGCGTGCCAGGGAGTACCATTGAACTGAGTGAGTTGGCACGGTTAGTGGAAGAACGCCCAGAACTGCTCGCAGCAGAAACAAGCGAGCAGGAGCAGCGGCGCGGCGTCACTGGCCTGGCTGCCTGGAGAGACTTCAACCCCAGTGGATCTGCCTGGGCCGCTGGAGCGCACCTGGCGGTGGTCGAGGTCGATAGCGAAACGGGCAACGTGGACATGCTGCGCTATATTGCCGTGGACGATTGTGGACATGTACTCAACCCCGAACTGGCGGAGGCCCAACTTCACGGCGCGCTCGCCCAA
>JAFMRP010001053.1 GCA_017354095.1 Ktedonobacteraceae bacterium | reverse complement strand
CTCTCGTACCTGGCAGTCCGTCCATGCGGAGGATGCAGAAGAGCCTGTCCGGCAATGCCCTCCTGCACCTCCTGAGCTCTCGTACCTGGCGGTCCGTCTCCATGCGGAGGATGCAGAAGAGCCTGCCCGGCAACGTCCTCCTGCACCTCCTGCTCTCTTATCCAGCGTTCAGTCCATTCAGAGGAAGCGGGAGGGCCTCGCTTGTTCCGCTCGGCAGCGCCCTCTTGCACCTCTCGCTCTCATAGCCAGACGTTTAGTCCATTCAGAAGATGCAGGAGAGGACCCTCTCGTCTTGCTCGGCAGCCGCCCTCCTGCACCTTCTACTCTCATAGCCAGCGTCAGTCCTATATATAAAGAACCGTGGGAACGCTATGGATTGTCGATAGTGTAGTACTATAGTATACCATAACAAGGCCCCTGCAACTACTACCATGAGCAGGGACTTGTGTCGAGTAGTAACAGACCGTACGATAGTTCGGTCGGGATCATTAATTGAGGTATTTTGCATGATACGCCTGAAGGTCAAGGAAATCGCGGAGCAGAAGAGAATCAGTATGACACGGTTATCGCGTATAGCCGACATCAACTACAAAACGATCCGCGCTTTATTTTCTGACCCTTATCGAGATGTCGCTTACAGTACGTTGTTGAAACTATCACGTGCGTTGGGCGTGCCTGTTGAAGCGCTGGTGGAAGAAGTGCCGGACGAGGAGAACGAAGAAGACGGGGTGTGGTAGCGCCGCGGGAGGGCACTCAAAGCGAGGGGAGATAAGGTCGTGTAGCGCACCTGGCGAGCGAGATGGAGTATTCATATTATATTTACGGCATCGCCAGTCGCGCCACACGTCTATTTGATGCTACGCATCGAGTCGTTCGATGACCATGGCATTGGACAGGCCGCCACCTTCACAGATCGTCTGCAAGCCGTAGCGCCCGCCACTGCGTTCAAGTTCATTCAGAAGGAACGTTGTGAGTCGAGCGCCTGAAGCGCCCAGTGGATGTCCAATAGCGACCGCACCGCCATTGACATTGACCTTTTCCAGGTTTGCCCCGGTTTCACGCTGCCAGGCCAGCACCACGCTGGCGAAGGCCTCATTAATCTCAACCAGGTCCATCTGTTCCAGGGTCAGCCCGGCCCTATCCAGCACTTTGCGGGTCGCGGGAATCGGTGCGGTCAGCATAAAGATAGGGTCATCGCCTGCCAGGGCAAAGCTGACAAAGCGCGCGCGGGGTCGTAGTCCAAGCCCTTCAGCGATGTTACGCTCCATAATCAGAACAGCGGCTGCCCCATCGCTGATTTGCGAGGAATTGCCGGCAGTAATCAGGCCATCTGGCTTGAAGGCTGGTTTCAGGGAGGCCAGTTTCTCGATGCTGGTATCCGACCGTACTCCCTCATCGCGCTCAAACAGGCTGGTGGTACCATCTTCATCCTTTACCGGAATGGGCAGGATTTGCGAAGCAAAACGCTTTTCCGCGATGGCGCGAGCGGCACGGCGATGGCTTTCCAGGCTAAATGCATCGAGTTCGTCGCGACTCAATTCCCATTTCTGAGCCAGCAATTCAGCGCTGAGGCCCTGATGCACCAGTTTCCCTTCATAGCGATCCACCATGAGTGGTCCAAATGGCGCGCCCGGCCCCTGCGAGTTCGAGCCCATCGGCACCCGCGTCATCGACTCGACCCCACATCCGATAGCAATATCATATGCTCCGCTAATGACGCCCTGCGCAGCAAAATGAATGGCCTGCTGACTCGATCCGCACTGGCGATCCACAGTGGTGCCCGGGACACTTTCGGGAAAGCCGGCGGCCAGTACGGCGTTGCGCGCCACATTCAAGCTTTGTTCTCCTACCTGGGACACACAGCCAGCGATAACGTCATCCACCAGGCCCGGATCAACACGATTACGCTCTACCAATGCTTTCAGCACCATGGCCAATAGATCGACCGGGTGCCAATCTTTCAGTTTCCCATTGCGACGTCCAACCGGCGTACGAAGAGCATCGACGATGACGGCTTCTCTCATGGTCGGCATGAAACTTCCCTCCTGCAAAGAAATGCATATAGCTGCCCTCTTGTCCAGCCCCCCAACGCTGCTGGCGCAGCTACGAACTGCGTTCGTCAGGGGGGCTGCAAGGAAGTGCACTGTAAAAAGCCTCTTTCTTATGGTAGCACATGCACAGGCAGATGAATAGGACGCCACAGTACTCTGTCAAACTCCGTTTGACAGAGTACTGTGGCTCGTGAAGGAGAAGTGAGATGCGCGGGGACACCCCGCACCCCGGCAGGAGGGCCCCTCCTGCACCTCCCACTTTGCGCCTTTCACGTGAAGCTTGACCGAGCAATATTCGTTTTCTTAAATTTATCGCCGCAGATCTGGTGTTATTGTTGCATATGTCGATTGAGGGAAGTGGAGAGAACCGGGTGTGGTAATCGCTACCGGGCTGCTCCACACTTCACCAAGCCGAATAGAGAAAGGACGGAACAGATGGGTATCTCAATCATTCCGACTGGGGCCCGTGAATTGACCGATACAGAGCTGGCCAGTGTGACTGGTGGTTATGGTTATCGCCGCCGCCATGGCTGTGGTTGTCATAACGGCAGTTCGCACAGTTCACCTAGTTCGCCTAGTTCACATTGTTCGCCCAGCAGCTCAAGCTCTAGCAGCAATTGCAACCACAATTGTGGCTGTAGCAGGTGGAGTTGGAGCAGGTGGAGCAGTTGGAGCAATTGG
>JAFMRP010001052.1 GCA_017354095.1 Ktedonobacteraceae bacterium | reverse complement strand
TGCCCTTTGCCATTCATCCTGGAACCGATGGCATGGGCATCAACATCCAGCCATCGCCAGGATATCCCACGCACTATATTGAATGGCATACCTGCCTCTCGCTTGGTTTTCAGGCCCACCTGGTCAGTCTGCTCACAGAAGGGGTATTTGAGCGTTTGCCAGATTTGCAAATCGTGCTCGTTGAAGGCGGGGTATCCTGGCTACCCGCTCTCATGTGGAGGCTGGATCAAGAGTATAAGTCGCTTCGTTATGAGGTTCCATGGTTAAAGCGGCGTCCCAGTGATTACCTGAGGGATCACGTGCGTATCTCTTCTCAGCCCCTGGAGCGGCCGGACAACGATCAACATCTGTTACAGATGTTTGAGATGATGGATGCTGAACACCTGCTGATGTTCGCGAGCGATTATCCACACTGGGATTTTGATTCACCCACACGCGCTTTTCCCAAATTGCCGGAGTCGCTGCATAGGCGTATCTTCCATGACAATGCAGCGGAATTGTATCACTTGTAAAAGGGAGCAGATCAGATGGAAAAGCATGTGGTTGGATTGGTTCGTGACTTACCTCCAGGTAAACGCATGATCGTCACATTGAAGGGGCGTTCCATTGGCATTTTCAATGTCAATGGAACGTACTACGCACTGAGAAACGCCTGTCCCCACCAGGGAGCCCCCCTATGTGCCGGGTCTATCGTAGGCATGACCTTGCCCTCTCTCCCTTCACACCCCAATGAATATCTCTACGGACGTGAAGGCGAGATTATTCGCTGCCCCTGGCATGGCTGGGAGTTTGACATTACGAATGGGAAATCTATCTTTAACCCCCACAAATATCGTGTGAAAACCTACGAGGTAACGATTGAACAGGAGGAAGAAGATCCCCATGTGGAAACCTATCCCGTAACCGTAGACTCTGGGCGCATTATTGTCTCTCTTGAATAGAGGGATGATCTCAAAGCATATTAGTCGTCTCCCACCCCAGTTGAAATACCAGGCCCGCTAGCACCTCTCTCCTTCCTGACTTTGCCACCGCCTTGCTACAATATGGCAAGACTTGACATATCCATGACCATATCGTAAAATTATGACTATAAAGTCACCAAACAAACTGCCGGTCAATACAGATCAATCACAACAATGCCAGGACTACGGAGTCAGTAAGTGACATAGTAGTCACTTGACGCAGCCTTGCAAGAGGTTTTACAGCAATGCAAAAAGTACAGATGCACACACCGTTGCGTGAAAAACAACGCCAGGAACGCGAGGCACTCATCTTGGAGACCGCTGAGCGTGTTTTCCTCGAGAAAGGCTATCACGAAACCTCCATCGACGAAATCGCTACCCGTGTCGGCGTGGCAAAGGGCACGATCTATCTGCATTTTGCCAGCAAGGAAGATCTGGTGAAGGCCATTGTTCAGCGCAGCATGGTAGCATTCGTACGTGATGTGAAAGATGCCGTAGCAAGCAAACTCACACCGGGCGAAAAAATTGAAACACTGCTACTCAGGATCTATACCCGCTTCTTCCGTGAAGAGATTCGCCTTCTCTACTCACTCTATAGTAACCCGGAGATGAAGCGTCTCGCAGAGGAGGAGCATGGCCACAGCGCCAAACCTTTTATTAACGAGCTCATTGAGCTTGTCACAGAGATTATCGAGGCTGGCAAAGCCGCAAAAGAATTCGATAGCTCCCTACCAACGCCGGTTATGGTCAGCATTTTCTTTTGTCTGATCTCTCCTCGCACCGGGGAGCGCCTGTTCAATGAATATGGATTTACACCGGCCGAGCTGGCCAGTCACCTGGCTCGTATATACTTTCGTGGGATATCCGCGCACTAACTGTAATAGAGAGTTTCAGTAATGGAGAATTTCCCTGGGAAGGGTTTTAAGCGTCATGGAATCAGTCTCTTTTGAGAATAACGCACGTCCGAGCGCACAGCAGTTGGCACCAGATAATCACACACCGCGCTACTCACGCCGAGAAACCCTGCTAACAATGGCCGGTGTGCTGCTGGTTATGCTTCTGGCCTCATTAGACCAGACAATCGTAGCGACAGCTATGCCACATGTCATCTCAGAGCTGCAGGGCTTCGACCGCTATACCTGGGTGACGACGGCCTACCTGCTCACATCGACAGTAATGATACCCATCTATGGCAAACTATCCGACATGTTCGGCCGCAAACCTATCTTCCTGATTGGCGTCGTCCTGTTTCTGACTGGTTCAGCACTCTCCGGAGCCGCTCAGACCATGAACCAGCTCATCGCGTTCCGTGCCTTCCAGGGCCTGGGAGCCGCCGCCCTAATGCCCATCGCGATGGCGGTGGTTGGTGACCTGTTTACTCCACGTGAGCGTGGCAGATGGCAGGGTGTCACCGGTGCAGTATTTGGCCTTTCGTCTATTCTCGGCCCTCTAGTCGGCGGCTGGATCACCGAAAATGTCTCCTGGCGCTGGATCTTCTACGTCAATCTACCAGTCGGTATTCTGGCGCTGCTCGTCCTGATTTTCCTGATGCCATCAGTGGGCAAAAAATCAAAAACCGCTGCCATTGATTACCTCGGCGCAGCACTACTGATCATGGCAACGGTACCGATGCTGCTTGGCTTCACCTGGGCAGGTGGACAGTATCCCTGGCTTTCTCCGCAAATCATCGGCCTCTTTGCCGGCTCCCTGATCGCCTTTGTCGCTTTCTTCGTCTATGAGGCCTACCTGGAACGCCGCGAGAGGCAGCCAA
>JAFMRP010001051.1 GCA_017354095.1 Ktedonobacteraceae bacterium | reverse complement strand
GCCGCCTCAAAAGCTGAGTCAAAGTGGGTACTCAGGAGAAAATACACACTTGCGCTAGTATGGGTTTATCTGCTATAACGTCTATAGCAGCTTTTTTGAGAGGAGCGGGCCGGTGACCGAGAATAATAGCAATGAGTCTAAGGATACTCCACGTGAAATACCGCTCGACGATGCACAGAACGAGCAGCAAGAACACACTCCCCCAACCAGCGAACAAGCGGAGAATCCCCCGCCAGCGCAGCCAGCCCGCAATCTTCAGCCACAATGGCCGAATGAGCGTGGCATCCCAACTCATAATCCCAGCCAGCAGTCCTCTTCTCAGCAAGGCTCCTCCTATCAACAACACCCGTTCCAGCCAAACCAGGATACATTTGAACTCCCATCGTTCGGCCAGGCCCTGGCTCTTCTACCCGGCCACTGCCTCAAAGCCATCTCACAACCTTCATCCCGGACCTTTGTCAGCCTGAAGCGCTACTCGACCTGGAACATGGTCTGGCTGCTGGTTATCCTGTCAGCCCTGACGACTGCCCTGCTCGCCTCTCTCCCCACGACGGATAACACGCCATCTATCCCAATTTCACCCGCACTCCTGTTTCTTCTCGCTATCCCCGGCTATTTCCTCTTCGCCATCGCTCAATACTATATCGCCCGCCGCCTCTCCGATACCGGCGGCGGACCATTTGTGGAACAGTGCTACACTTCCCTGCTCCCTACGCTTCCGGCAGGCATTATCGAGCTGCTCGCAAGTTTCATTCCAGCGGTCTCCTCGGCGGTCTCCTTTGTGCTCGGCCTGTACACAATCATTCTCAATGTAATGGCCCTGAAGGCCGTCCACAATATCGGCTACGGTAAGGCAACGCTGGCGTTTCTGACGCCCATCTTCCTGCTCTTTGGCCTGCTTTTCCTGTGCATACTCTGCGCGACCGTAGCGGCACGAACCTGAAGCCACAACATCTCTCCTCATTACCGTAACCTGAAACGGTAATTACTTTAATTAGTGCCGCCATGTGTGATATTTGGACAGCTCATGCCGTACTTCTATTAAGTAAGTGGTGCCTAAGTATCAGAGAAGCCCGCCCCCGCCGGGGGCCGCGATATCTGGTTCGCGAACTCCTCTGCGGCTATCTATCGTTTCGTACGCTGATTTCTCCGTAGCGTTTTAGTAGTCATATCAAGAACAACGGAGGTATTTACAGTGCATTTCCGCTTTTCGCAACATGCCCGGCGCACAGGCCGCGCCGGCGCACTCGCCCTGCTATTTCTTCTTGGCGTTCTCGTGCTCTCGGCCTGCGCAAGCTCCGGTCCATCTACCCCGTCTTCAACGACACCTAAAAAAGGGGGTACCCTGAACGTTGGCCTGATCGCCGAGCCAACAACGTTGGAGCCGCTTAAATCGGTAACGCTCTACGATACCGATATCATGGCCAATATCTACGATACGCTCTTTAAGTACGATAGCCAGCTCAAGATCCAACCCTACCTGGTCTCATCCTACACGTACACCACACCAACACAACTGGATATGACCCTGCGCACCGACGTCAAGTTCCAGGACGGCACCCCCTTCAACGCCGACGCGGTCGTCTTTAACATTAACCGCTACCTGAACGACAAGACGTCGCCGCGCTTTACCGACGTGGTCAGTATCGATAAGGTCGTCAAAGTCAGCGATGACAAGGTGCAGATCAAACTGAAGCAGCCCTTCGCTCCACTGCTGAATGTGTTGACCGGCTCCGTCGGCATGATGCTCTCACCCACAGCCGTCCAGAAACTCGGCTCCAAGCTAGGCAACACTCCCACCCAGGTCGGCAGCGGCCCCTACACCTTCGTCGAGTGGATCAAAGGGGACCATCTCCTCCTCAAAGCCAATCCCAACTACTGGCAGAAGGATAAAAGTGGCATCCAGCTCCCCTACCTGCAAACGATCCGCTATCGCACGATCACAAACGCGAATGTGATGTACAATAACCTGGAAACGAACCAGATCCAGCTCGCCTCTAACATCGACCCCAACAATCTGGATCAGATTAAGTCCAATCCCGAACTCACCTATCGCCAGATCGTTGGACCGGGCTTCCAGAGCCTGCAACTCAACGAGTCAAAACCACCGCTGAATAACATCCACGTGCGCCGCGCCATCGCGTGGGCCATTGACCGCGCGCAGATTGTCCACACGGTTCTGAAAGATGTGGGCGTGGTGGCGAAAGGACCCATCTCACCTATCAGCTGGGCCTACAGTAAAGACTTCACCGGCATTACGTTCGATGCCAATAAAGCAAAGGACGAACTCGCCCAGTCGGGCGTGAGCAATCCCACCTTCACGCTGCTGGCAACCAGCGGCAATCCCACCACCGATCAGGAGATACAACTGATACAGGCACAGCTCAAAACCGTCGGTATTACGATGAATATCAAGCAGGAGATTTTCACCACGGTGGTGCAGGATTTCCAGACCTTTAACTACCAGGCGGTGTTCATCGGCTGGACCGGATCGCTCGATCCCGATGGCACGCTCTACCCAATGTTTACCTCCAAAGGCGGCTTCAACTATACGAAGTACTCCGATAAGCAGGTAGACACGCTGCTCGACAAGGGCCGCACGACAATCGACCAGGCACAGCGCGTCACTCTCTACCAGCAGGCGGAACAGATGATTGTGGAAGAGGCTTCACGCGTCTTCATCAATCACGGCGCAGTCTATCAGGCTTCGTCCAGCAAGCTGAAAAACTATAC
>JAFMRP010000210.1 GCA_017354095.1 Ktedonobacteraceae bacterium | reverse complement strand
AGGCACCGACGACATCCACACCCTGATCATTGGCCAGGCACTGACCGGCATCAGCGCCTTCTCCTAGCCTGCCAACATCAATATTCGGGTACACACCCCTCTCCGGTGCGCCACCCAAAATGTAAGGCCACCCCTTGCGGGTGGCCTGGTTTGGCGGTTTAAGTTACGGATACGAGAGCCTATCAAGATCCTGACGAGTTCTGATTAGGCCCGAGCGTGCTGCCATAGTCACTGACCTTCCAGCCGCCATCCTTCGTCTGGCTTAGCGTTATATGTATCTGATATGGCTTCTGAATCTTGCCTCGTTTTAGCTCATACGTGAAAACCATTGTATGATCGTCGGGCTGTGTCGCGCTATCCTTCACTTCGCTGTAGCTCTGGACGGTGCCATAGGCGGTATCCAGGGCCTGTCCCTCTTGCCTGAACTCATCCTGCCCGGTCTTCAGGGTAATAGAGGGGCCGAGATTAAGATATGCCTGGTCATAGTTCCCCTTGGAGACCGCGTCCAGGAAATCGACGGCCACTGTCGACGGCCCTGAACTGAAACTGACCCCTTGAAAAAACTGAAATACACCATAGCCCACGAAGCCGCCAATGATGGCGCAGATAACGAAGGCTGTGCCCCAGACCAGAAACTTGCGCCGCAATTTCTTTGGTTCCTCCTCTTTACGCAGCGGACGAGCTACGCGTGGAGTGGCGGGGGGAGTGTCCAGGCGCCGCATGCCGGCAGGACGCTGTGGCATTGCCCGGTGCTCATTGGTAAAAGCCTGGATCTTTCCGGTTAGCAGATCCGGCTCAGGCTTTCCCGGTGATACAGCGCGGACCCGCCCTGTACCATTCATCGGCGAGACGCTCTGTCCCGGCGGGCGATTCCTGGGGTCACCCTTTCCCTGTCTTCCTTGCATGCTCTGTTCTCCTCGTGTCGTCGCTGATGTCGATAGCAGATGTATACTGCAGTGTTATCTCTCTTTAGATATCGAGCAGGACAGTCCCTGCCAGGTGGGCGCGTGCACGCTCAAGTTGCTCTTGCGCTCGCCTGGCCTGGTTACGTGTGGTGCGTCCCGCGGCGATAATCAAAAAGGTCTGCTCCACGCGAGCGCTAAGCAGCGAGGCTTCCACCCCCGCGAGTACTGATGGGCCGTTGATCATCACCAGCCCGGCCTGGCTCTCCCTCTCCTGCAACCAGGCGCGGAGACCATCTAATAGAGCCGTGAGCCTGGTTGAGAAAAGTCGATGTAGCTCTTGTGTCTCAGGCTGCTTTTCCCCTGCGCAGAGCAGGTGTAGATCAGGTGTCCGAGTTGCGCGGAGAGCAACATCGATGGCCTGTGCATCGATGTTCTGGCTCCTCAGGAGATCATACAGCCCGCCCGGCGCCGCGACATCAAAAAGCCGCTGTAGTTCTGGGGCCCGCAGGTTGGCATCGATAAGTATTGTCGGGGTGCCGTTCTGCGCTGCCGCGATGGCCACATTGGCTGAAGCCGTTGCCAGGCCTGGGTAGGGCATCGGCGTGGTGAAGAGAATCGTACGCTGGCAGGTACGTTCTCGGTCCCAGTCAAGACTGATATTGGTGTACAGTGTGTGGTAAGCTGCGGCATACGCCGAACCGGCCTCGTAATCACTGAGCAGCGCTATATGTTTGTGCGAGAGTGTACTCACAAAAAAACTCCTGTCGCCCGGTCCCTTTTTATAATTCTTCTCTCCTGGACCGTCAATGTCAAGTCAATAGGGAGATATGTCCCCCCCGGCCCGCTATATCTGCCGCTTTGTCTCTTTGTCCATCCTGGCGCGAGGAATCTCGCCATAGACAGGAATCTGGAGCAACTGGATAACTTCTTCTCGGCTGCGAATGCGGTCATCCAGATATTCGATCAGGAATGCCAGCGCGATACCAATGATCAGCGCGAGCAGCAGAAGCACAAGCAGCAAAATTGGCTCATGGGCTGACGGGCCGTCCACCAGCGCTGGATCAGAGATGCTAATGACCTGCGCCCCAACCTGTGGGTGTGCGTCACTGGCGGTTCCGGGCATGGTGCGCACTTCGTAGTCGAGATAGCTATCGATCTGTGTCCTGCAAACCTCCCCCACCGCGTTCGCGATGGCCTTCGCCCCATCAGGTGTGCTCCACAGAACGCTGATCGTGACCAGCGCGTGTGTGTGTGTCGCGCTCAATGCGCTGCTGATCGTTGCACTATCCTGAATCGGTCCCAGGTCAGCACCTGCCGGGCTAGCCTGCACCTGCTTTTGCACCTGGCTGCCAAATTCCTTTGAGGAGAGCACCGGCCCGGTCACGAACTCGTCTGCCAGCGCCTCGGAGGTGGCCTGGTAGTCGGTGTAGTACTGGTCGCTGCTGCTGGGGGTCGCTTGCAGGCCGATACGTATCACTACGTTCGTCTGATATGCCTTCAGTGCTCCAGGAGTTTGTTGTAACGTATAATAGTGATACGCGGCATAAAGAACCACCACGCCAAAGACCAGCACGATGATCCAGAGACGCCGCCAGAGGATCGTCCCGTAGGAACGCAGTTCCACGTCTATCAGCCCTTTCTGTGTATAAGTTATTTCAACTGGGTCTCCACCCGCTGCTCTCCCTGTGTCGCCGCCATCTTGGCCTCGATGAACTGCAATATGCGGCGGTTGAAGCGTGACTTATCAAACTCCAGGGCGTGATTACGTATTGCGCTTGGATCAAACTGACGCTCATCGAAGGTCGCTAGCGCCTCGACCAGGCTTTCAACCGTTTGCTCGCGGAAAAATACACCAGTGACACCATCTACAATCGAGGCCAGCGCGCCGCCTGCTCCATAGGCAATGACCGGGCGGCCACAGGCCTGCGCCTCCAGCGGCGTGATGCCAAAGTCTTCATAACCGGGGAAAAGAAATGCGCGGCAGTGCTGAAAATATGAGATCACTTCTTCGTCGGAAAGCCCGCCCAGAAAACGAATCGTCGGCCCCGCCATCTTGCGCAGCCGCTCTTCATCGCGCCCTTTGCCAATCACCACCAGTGGCAGCTTGAGCCGGTTACAGGCTTCGATCGCCAGGTCAACGCGCTTGTAAGGGACGAAGCGGCACAGGATCAGAAAATAATCGCCTATCTCGTTTCGCTCAGAGAAAGGGAAACGGCTGGCTTCGACCGGCGGCGGGATAACCACCGCTTCACGCCGGTAGTGCTTCTGGATGCGCTCAGCCACCACTGGCGAATTGGCGATGAAGTGATCGACACGCTGCGCGCTGACCTGGTCCCAGATCCGCAGGCCGGTAATCACAAATGGCAGGATACCGCGTGCCACTTTTCCCAACTGCTCGCGCTCCACGTACTCCTCATAGTTCCAACACCAGCGCATCGGCGTGTGACAATAACAGATATGCACCGTCCCCGGACGGGTAATCACTCCCTTGGCAAAGGCGCTGGAACTGCTCAGCACCAGGTCATAGCCGCGCAGGTCCAGGCTCTCCATCGCGAAAGGATAAAAGGGCAGGTATGGCTGGTGATGCTTGATCACCCCGGGAAATTTCTGCATAAAAGAGGTCCGAACGTCCATCTGCCGGAAAGCAGGATCGACCCGCCTGGGATCGTAGATGGATGTATAGATGGGCGCGTCAGGAAAAATCTCGTGGAACGCCATCACCACGCGTTCCGCTCCACCCATCTGATTCAAGTAATCGTGAACCAGTGCAACTCTCATCAGGCTAATATGCTCCTCGACTGAATAAGACTGCTGGAATGGTGCTCAGCAGAATCTGGAAGTACAGCCGCAGTGACCAGTTTTCGATATAATACAGGTCCAGAAGCACAGCCTCGTCAAAGTTGAGATTGCTGCGACCGCGCACCTGCCACAATCCGGTGATGCCAGGCTTGATGGCCAGGCGACCTTTCTGCCAGTCCTCATACTGATCAACCTCGCGTGGCAGCGGAGGACGCGTTCCCACCAGGCTCATATCGCCCTTGAGTACATTGATAAGGTTCGGAATCTCATCCAGGCTGGTGCGCCGGAGAAGCTTCCCGATCGGCGTGACACGCGGATCATCCTTCATCTTAAACAACGGCCCCTGCGTCTCATTCTGTGCGAGCAGCACTGCCAGCCGCTGGTCCGCGTCTTTGTACATCGAGCGGAATTTATAGAACTCAAATGGTCTGCAATTGAGCCCTATACGCATCTGACCAAGAATAGCCGGCCCCGGCGAAGTCACCTTGATCAGCAGGGCGATGAGTAGCCAGATGGGCGAACCCAGCACCAGGATCAGCATCGCGATGGCAATGTCGGTTGCGCGCGTAATCAGGCGCTGCATCGTGTTGAGCGATTTCTGCCTGATGCTGATCAGCGGAATACCCTCGATAGCCTCCATATCGATGCGCGACAGATTCAATTCGTAGAGATCGGGTATAAGCTTGAAGGAGGCTCCCAGGCGCTCGCACATCTTCACGCTGCGAATGGCATGCTGGTGCATATTCGATGGCAGCGCGATAATCACCTCGTCGATCTGCATCGAGCGGATCACCAGCCCTAAGTCATCCAGCGAACCCAGCATTTTGAAACGGCCAAAGTCGCTGGGCTGCTCTTTCATGTCGTGCAAGAAACCGATAATCGAATAGCCCAGGTCGGGATTGGCTGTGATATGCTGCATCACCATCTTGCCCAGGTGTCCAGAGCCAACCACCAGCAGGCGTGTCTCTCCCAGACCCAGGCGATAGAGCGAGCCTAACACGATTGAGAAGATAAATCGCCCCAGGCATAACAGCACAATGGCCGAAGCCCAGGCAAAAGGTACGAGCAGACGTGAACTGGCCGACGGCTGGAAGACGAAGAAGTATGTGATCAAGAATGCCAGGCCAATGGTGGACGAAGTCGTGATCTTCCAGGCCTGCCGGAACCAGCTGCCGGTCAGGCGAAGAGCATACAGGCGACGTAAGAGAAAGATGGCGAGTAGACCGACAACAATGCCGATCTCCATCGGCGCGAATTCGGCGAGTGTTGCCTGTCTTGCCCCCACATTCGAACTATCAAACAAGTTATTATGAATTGCATCCAGAATTGGATTATGCCACAATACGTTATAGCGTAAGGTGAATGAAAGGCGGAAGGCGGCATCAATTAGTAGTGCATCCAGAATGATAACGGAGATGCACTCAAAGACGCGCCACTGGCGACGATAAGAACGTCGCCGGGAAATCGCCCTGGTGATCGGCCCTGTTGCTCCAACTCCCATGTCAAAGGACCCCGTCCTCTCGGTTTTTGTTGGTATTGTCTCATACATTTTACTACTCTTTACGTTTTGAGCCATACTCTAAATACTATCGAACAACAGACGCTCGGTGCTGAACACGGGACCGTGAGGCATGCCTGATAGCGGCCTGCTCATACACGGCCAGTGTCTGCTGCACCATGGTACGGGCTGAAAATAACTGGGCAACAGTAGATGACATGAGACGGCACTTCTCGCGCAAATGATCGTCGGTAATTGCCTGGCGCATCGCCTCAGCCAGCGCTTCCACGTTGTGAGGATCGACACACAGCGCGATCTGTGCTCCTGCTTCTGGCAGGCTGGAAATATTGCTGGTAACGGTTGGGGTGCCGCAGGCCAGTGCCTCCGCTACCGGTATGCCAAATCCCTCGTAGAGCGAGGGATAGACAAATGCCGACGCGGCCCGGTACCACAGAGCCTGCTCTGCGTCCGCGACGAAGCCCGCGAATATGACATGCTCTCCCAGGTCGAGCCGCTGCACTCTGGCGAAAATCTCATCGTACAGCCAGCCCTTGCCCCCTGCGAGCACGAGCTTTTCACGCACGCCATAGCGCTCCCGCAGCAGTTTGTACGCGTCAATGAGCGTTGTGACGTTCTTGCGTGGCTCCAGGGTGCTGAGATACAGGAAAAAGCCGTCCGTAAGCTCCTTCTGGCGGCGGAAATCCTGGATAACCTGCTCTTCTACAACCTGTGAAAAACGTTCATCGATACAAGGATAAACCGTCTGCATGCCTTCGAGCGGCACACCAACCAGCTCGTGCGCATCCTGCTTTGTGCTCTGAGAAACGGTGATTAACATCGTGGCCCGGCGCAGGCTGCGCACTGTAAAAGTACGGTGATACAGCCGCTTGGCACGCGTTAACACATGCGGAAAGCGCAAAAATGCCAGGTCGTGAAGCGTGACCACGCTGGCGCACTCGCCTGGTAGCCTCTCAGGTAAGACGTTGACGGGTGAATGCAGGACCGCTATCTGCCGCTGCCGTAGCTGTGTGGGAAGATTCAATTGCTCCCACATCACTCTTGCAGCCGGCCTGGCTTCTGGCCAGGGAGCCGCAACATAGGTAATTTGCGGATGTCGAGGCAGACGGTCAATCACATCTTGACCGTTGACAAACACCGTATACTCATGACTGCCCGGCTGTTGCGCCAATTCAGACAGGAGGTAGCGAATATAGCGGCTGACGCCTCCATTGCGATAATTCTGGCTGAATGATAACAGTTGAGCATTGATTCCTATGTGCATACCAACAGTATTCTCCTCACGCCATATAACGTCTTTGTGTTTTATGAGGTAACAACCTGGATGGCTCGTCCCCGGTGCACTGCAGTTTTCACCCCGCACGTACTCAGTGGCATTGGTCTTTGAAGGCCTGTTGAGGTGGGCTGCCAGCGCTTGTCGCGCTCTTTGACCCTATATAGTATATACTGCTCCTGTCGAGAAAACATAGCAAATGGCCAGATTGGCCTGTTGTATCCTCTGTCAATACTTATATGAAGCATATTTGGAGCGAGAGGCGCTGCCGCATGAACATGAGCCAATGACAGTGGTATACGAGCAACGCATGAAACCCCGTTGGGTGATCCCGTCACCCACTGACCCACCCGAATCCGGTGCAGTGACTCGCTTCAGCGAGAGCCTGACAGGCCTCTCACCAAACCCTATACACACTGTTTCTCACCTCACTCGTGCCCACCGGAGGAGGGCTCTCCCTTGTGGGGGATTCCTTCGATATGCCCTCATGCTCCCCTTGTATCATGCTAATTTGTTAAAGATCAAGAGGCCCACCAAATTTTTTCCCGTTCACAAGATGAAACGCACAGAAGCACGATTCTGTGGCAGAAACTCCAGAATCAGTGTGGCTATCTGCTTGATGCGTTGCGCAACGTTCTCGCTCCGCCCAAGGTTGGTGAAAACCATAGGCAGAGAGCGCTCGCGACACAGAGAGGCGGCCGGGTAACCACCGGTAGTCATGGGGAGCACGAGCGGCGCGGGCGCAAAGGCGCGCCGCACCACCTGGACAAAAGGCGTGTCAGATCGGGTATAGGTTGCCGCGCTCTGCGCGAGCAGGCGTGCTCGCACATCGGGAAATCCATGCTCCACAAGATGCTGCTGTAATCGACTGAAGACGTCCGCCGGGTCCTGGCCCGGTACCAGGTGGAACTCCATCTCGGCCCTGGCACTGTGAGGCAACATCGGTTCAGCCGCCTCGCTGCCACTATCAATGGTGGTGATCGTGCAGGAAGGCGTGAGCAGCCGTGCGTAATGCAATTGAAAACCGCGCAGATTCAGCAGAAACTGGTCCAGCCCCCATTGCTGCGTCTCCTGTTCT
>JAFMRP010001050.1:858-2736 GCA_017354095.1 Ktedonobacteraceae bacterium | reverse complement strand
GTTGCAGGTGACCAGCGAACGCGAAACATTTGGGGTCCATACGCTTGACTACTACCTGGATTGCTGGCGACTGCTCTCGCGCCAACAGCGGGCCCGTCTCTTTCTGGCTGAATATGAGGGCCAGCTTTTGGCCGGCATCTTTGTCTCGCTGTTCGCCCGCGAGGGGATTTATCTCTACGGTGCCTCTAGCAATGAGTTGCGCAAACATATGCCCAACCACTTGCTGCAATGGGAAGCTATGACATGGGCTAAACGTAATGGCGCTACCAGCTATGACCTCTGGGGTATTCCCCCAACCGATGATGATGACGAGTCAATGGCGGGCGTCTATCGCTTCAAAAGCGGCTGGGGAGGGCGCGTAGTACGCTTCCTTGGTTGTTATGAACGCGTTTATCAACCATTAGCCATGTCGCTGGCACGACACTTTATCTAAAAAATTCCACTCTTTTCCTCTAAACTCTATCGGCCCTTTTGCCGATAAAAAATCCTGAGAGGATGTTCTGGTGCATTTTTCTGAGGAGAAGAGTGGAGTTGTAATGAAACGCATTTTGTTTATCGGTCTATTTCTGAGCGTGGTAGGGGGAGTGGTTGCGGGAAGCCTCATCGAGATCTATTTTCCTGGACAAACACCACTAATATCAAGTATCACCTCGTATCTACACTTCAGGCAGGCAGACACTTTGCCTCCACAATCCTATAACTACTATGTGCTCAAGGAGCACGAGGGCTTTGTACTGGCTCGCGCCCCCAAAGGGAATCACGGGCAGCCGCTTGGTACCCCGCAGCTCCTTCAGCCACTGGGCAACGATTTTGGATTGTCGGGGTCAGATAGCATCACAGCGCTCTATCTCTCGCCTGATGCCGGCTACCTGGCTATTAATGGCAACAGTGATCATGGCGAGATGGTCTGGGTCTACAATACCCGGTCGCATGATCTGCGCATGCTGCCCCAGGGTGTCGCGGGCAATTTCCTGCGCTGGCTGCCCGGTGCCCACTCCTTTCTCTACCGTCCTATGCTGCCGCTTGATCCCGCTGTCACAACGGATGGCACATGGAACCCGGGTCTCTGGGTGGTCGATGCCGCCTCTGGCACCCATACGAACATTGATATTGGCGTCCCCTCCGCCGAACTGATCGATGCAGCTCCCTCGCCCGATGGGTCGCGCATTGTCTATTCCACAAGCGCTGGTCTGGGCCAGGGCAGCTATACCTACACGATGCGGCGCGATGGCAGCAATCGCTCGCTGCTCTTTGCCATCACTGAGGATGCCGGAGCGCAGAACGTGGCGGGCCTGTTTTCCTGGTCCCCCAATGGCATGCAGATTGCCTATGAGCGACTGACCGATAGCACGACCCCTTTTCTAAAGGCTGGCCTGTGGGTAATGAATGCGCAGGGGGGAGCGCAGCGCCGCCTGGCCGATGCCGATGGTGGCCACGGCTTTACCCTTTCCTGGTCGCCCGATAGCCGCAAAGTTGCCTTCATTGCGCGCACCAACTTTGATGAACCCCTGGCCGATATCCAGCCCCAGGCCCTGCAGTGTGCGGTGGCGATCGCCGACGTGATGGGGAATCGCTCCTGGCTCATCGCTTCAACTAAGCAGACCGGGCTGCGTTGGAACATCAATCCAACCTGGGCAAACGGGGGAACAAGCATCACGTTTACGGCGTTAAACCCGGTGAACCAGGTGCTTGGCGGCATGCCTCGCTACTGGTCTGCCCCGGTGGCAGCCCCAAACCTGTTGCCCGCTCCTCTCACTCAGACATTTCAACATATCGTAGCCATGAGTTAAATCTAGTACTTCGTCAAGGTTCGAGCGAAGTAAGCAAGGCAGGAGGTGCAGGAGGGCGGTCAGCCCTCCTGCCGGGGCGCGGGGTGTC
>JAFMRP010001050.1:0-848 GCA_017354095.1 Ktedonobacteraceae bacterium | reverse complement strand
TCCCCTCCCTCGCGCTGCCGCAGACAGCGCACCTATCAAACACAGCTTTACGGAGTACTGGCTCTAAAAAACACGAAAAGGTGAGATCATGATGCCCGTAAGATGGCGATTGTATGCGCGTATATTGCTGACGTGTGTGCTGTTGCTGTGCGTGCTGAGCGCGGGATGGCGCTTTCTGAGCGATGTTGATGCTATGCACTCGTCCATCGCTGTGCGAACGGTTCCCCCGTTTTTGCACCGTCCCTACTACGGCCGCCAGTCGATTGTGAAGCGCACCATTTCCTTTTTTGACCATGATAAACCCTGGTATGTCCACGATCGCACGTTCGTGCGCTATGATGGCAAAACCTGGCGGAAAGCTTCACTGGCGGCCTGCCATTCCGGCGTGAACTGCTACGACGGCCACAATGGCTATGATCTTGGCCTCTTCTTTGAACCGGTACTGAGCGCCGCCAGTGGCAGGGTTATCCGGGCCGGCTGGTACAATCCTACCAACCACAATGCCTCGTTCGGCCTCTGGGTTGCCATCGACCACGGCAATGGCATGGCAACTTCGTATGGACATCTCAGCGCGATTACTGTCGCGGTCGGCGATCACGTTGGCTCGCAGTGGCAGATCGGAACCAGCGGCAGCACCGGATCTGCCACCGGACCACACCTGCATATGTCCGCGTATTATATGCCGCGCTGGCTGGCGACCGATCCCTATGGCTGGTCAGGCTCCAGGCGAGATCCCAATGTGGTGCCGGATCGCTATCTATGGACCGACAATCCCAACGCGCGGGACAGCGCGCCCGATCTGGGACGACGCGCTCCCTATCCTGGTGCGATCGTCGTTGACGACAAAG
>JAFMRP010001049.1 GCA_017354095.1 Ktedonobacteraceae bacterium | reverse complement strand
GCGCTCTGTTGAGCGCTCTCTACCTGTGCCTGCGGGGAACTGGCATTATTCTGCGTGGTCGCTGCCGGATAAACATGCACCTCGTCGACCTCGCCAAACGTATTCGGGCCACTGGTGAACTTTTCATTGATCTGCATGCCCTGAAGTGTCCCGAAGAGGTGGAACGTGTACGCGCCTGTCTTTGAAGGTATGAAATAGGATGTGTATTTGCCCGGATTAGCAAAACGTGGTTCCAGAGGGAGTGCGAGAGGGGCAGCACTCCCCATGATCACTTCCGCCTTCAAGGTTTGATCAGCGTTCATGACAGGGTTACTGACGACGCGTAGTCCTTGCTGAACGGTATAATTGCAATCGTTGCCGTTGCAGATCGTCAGATCCAGGCTGTTTTGCTGGTTTGCATACGCAGGTTCATTCAAGAAGCCTACTACCAATGTGTAAGGGCCGATGTGACGTTTCTCGTGCGCGGAGGCGACGCCACTGGTCGTGATGACGATAAGAAATGCAGCGAGGAGGGTTATTCCCCCCAGTGCTAGTTTGCGTTTCATGATACAAATAGCTCCACTCATCTATGATACTGGTATGCCAGATCAGAATAGGTTCCTGCAGAGATCATAGTACGGACAAGCGCAAAAAGGTATTGGGAGGAATCCCTAGTTTCCGCTGGTTTTTTATCAGGTGTTTTCATTATGGTCTCGCTCCAACCGATTGTTGAGATATATATTCGTCCGATGCTGCACGCTGTTCCCTACCGGCACTTTGTTGATTCGGGAAACGGCCATATAGCGCTGCGCTTTTCTTCAATGTGAAACAAAACGCTTCTTCTGGCGTGTTCCAGAGGTGGAGAGAAAGGTCGGCTGAAGAGTAAAGAAAGGAAAGGGAAAGATGAGGAACCACCGGTTTCGCCTCAAGTGTGGCGTTGTTTGGGGACGTCTTCTCGTTGCACTGTTACTCACCCTGTTCGCGCTGGTGGGTCTCACTGCATTGGCTCACGCTCAGAGGCAGAGCTTTCGTTCTCCTCTGATGGTATCGCTTCAACAGGCGCCTTCTGGAAGGGCCGATTTGAGCTGGAACCCCCAAAATCACGTGCTGACAGTGACCCTCCATCTGAGCGGACTTCCACCAGGGAGCACCCATGCCGCGCATATCCATGCAGGCACGTGTTCGGCCAAAGGGAACATTCTGTATCCCTTCAAGAATGTGGTGGCGAATGCAACTGGGAATGTAAGCACAACTGTGACGACGAAGAACGTGACCAGCGGCATTCCAGACACGGGCTGGAATATTACCGTTCACCAAGGTGCGACTGCCGAAACGGGAGATCTCTTGTGTGGGAATGTGGTCAATCCAAAGAGAGCAGTATCGGTATCTGCTCTCTTACGCGCTACCTCTCCGTAGAGCGGAAATTCGAAGAGCAAGAGAAACGTGAACGAGTGATAGCTGAACGCATATCGCAGGTACCAATAGGCACACAGGGATAAGATGTCAACTGCGAAGTATCGTCCTTTGAAGAGGATATGAGAGGGATTCTGCATGGAAGGGATCCTCCTATCGTCGGAGGAATACTGTTGTGTTTGGGCCTATTGCTCTCTTTGTTGCAATATAGGTCAGTTGGTCACGAGGATCTTACCATGGAAGAAGGTCTTCCGTGAGGCAATGTACTGCGATGATGGTGATAGCTGATCGTGACAAACGTGGCCATATTCCTCTCGTCATGGATGCGTCTTTGAGAGATTCTGCTGATGGCCTCGTCTCTTGTCAGAGACAAAGCCTTGTTCACCAACTTGGAGAAGGAGAAGGCCTTTCTTGCATATCAAGATGCGAGAAGCACCACGAACAGCAGATGCGCGATTGGCTGCAGTTCTTCTTCCTGAACGCCCATCGCCATATCCAGCATGGTGAACCGCACGATGACAGCATCGGCCTTCTGAATGAGCTGCCCACTCGTATCCGTTAATGCCACGTCAATCGCATTCTCGCCAATCTTCCCAGAGGTGATCACCAGACGATAGCTCAGATTGGCGGCTTGTCCCTGACGGATGTATAACCCTGACGTCGCGGAAGTGCTGCTGCGCTGCAACGTTCCCAGATGGGAAGGCGTATAGCGTCTAGGTGACAGGCGCTGCAGTTCCTGGAGGATCTCGCCGAGGCTCAGTTCGGGCTGTGCCAGGATCCAGGCGAGGATCCGTTCCCACTCCCCAGCAAAAGGATCGCGGGTGGTGCGCGGCCAGTCGAGGACGTTGGTGCCTTGGTGTTGCGCTTGCTGGAAGGAAGGAGGCGTTGCGGTCTCCGAGGCTCTGAAAGGGAGAGAATCCTTCGGGCAGCATGCTGGGAAGAACCGCAGGATGCTGGAAGTCGAGGCATGGTGGGAGAAAGGGAGGGCGTTAACGGTACCGTGCGAGAGGGCTTGCTGCAACTGCCGTACCTGGTGCAAGAGGCCGATGGGATCAAGCGCTTGGGCGATCTCGCTCAGTTCGTGTTTCCTCGCGCTGGATAAGGCTTCTGAGAGGAGCAGGCGTTGCAACGGCGTCTTGGCAGGGTCGTAGACGCGACGCACGCGTGTTCCATCGTGACGCTTGGATTGCAGCTTCATTGATGGCTGAAAGCAATTGACATACAGATGCAGCGTTTGGTAGAGTTCGCGGAGTTGTTGGTAGGCCTGTTGCCCGGCTAGGCGATCATGTCCCACGAACTGGCGTACGACGGCGCCGTTCTTTTGTTCGACGAAGCACTGGTCACG
>JAFMRP010001048.1 GCA_017354095.1 Ktedonobacteraceae bacterium | reverse complement strand
CGCTCTGACCGAGGTGACCAGTTCGAGCGGCGGCAGATCCCGGCTCACATAACTGTTCATACGCATCTTCAGGCTGCCGTTCTCGCCCCAGGCCGTCTTCTCCTCCGCGCTCGGCATATTCTGTTCAATAAAATGTTGTATGGTCTGCGTCATGCTATAGTGCCTTTCTCAAACTCTGATACAGCCTCTGCCAGCGTTCTTCCAGCGATATGTGCGGTCCCGCGTGGAAGAAACGGCGCACGCGGTCGTTCTGCTCCAGATAGATGGCCGTGTAAGCCCACAGATCACACTGACGCATCGCGACATAGGTGACCGCAGCCGCTTCCAGGTCGGGCAGCGATAGCGGCAGCACCTCGCGGTACGCGGCCAGAAATTGCTGGCTGGGAGCAGGCTCAAACTGAAACATCAGGTGCAGCGCGCGCGTTACCTCCCAGGCATACGGCGCGCGATAGGCCTGGTCCCAGTCGATAATACCACTCACCTCGCTGCCGCTAAAAAAGAGATTCGTTTCCTGGTAATCGCCATGAATGATCTGTTGCTCTAGCCGGGAGAAGCCGGGCGCGCTGCCGAGATCCGCCCGCTTTACCCACTCACGCCGGACGCGCAGATGCGAGAGAATGACTTCGTCGCTCTCGCTCAATGGTTTCCGCAGGCAGATAATCTCCTCCAGCCGGTCCAGCGCCATCAGCGTGGTTACACGATCATGCTCACCGACAGTCAGTGTACGCTGCCTCGCCATCTCCAGCGGGTACGCTCGCAACGTTCTATGCAACAGCGCCAGGAAGCGACCGGCTGCGGCGATCTCGCTGGCGCTCAGGTCCTCGCGCCTCACCTGCCGCCCACTGATAAAGGGGAAAAGCGCGTAGAAGCGGCCATCGCGTTCGAGGATGGTCCCACCATCGAGAAGGGGCAGCGGCGCGGGCGCGGGTAGACCCCGCGCCTGAGCGTAGGCGACCAGGTGGTGTTCGCGCTCCACATGCTCCCGCTCCACCGGACGATACGCTCGCAGCACATACCTCCCGGCGGGAGTCTTGAGCAGAAATGTCTGGTTGATAGTGCCCGCTTCCGGCACCTGGAGCCCACGCAGCGGCTCAGCGGTCCAGTTTCGCAGCAGCCTGGCAATAGCAGAGGCGTTTAACATACGATATCCTTCTCGCTTATTAGTTTTTCAATATCATATTGTAGCGCATCCAACGATATACCGCTGCTTCTCCGGCCACTCAAGCCGCTTAATCAAAATCGCCATTCTCTCATTTACTTTTAATCATCGTATTGACAAATTAAGCCACTATGTGTATATTTATTTCATATCTGCCAAATCTTGCTATGAATCAGCCAAAATATAGCAAACATTGAGAAAAAAACCATCACTCGTGGCCGTCAGCCATTGAAAGGACGCGATTATGCTTGCTGTGCTTCGCCGCCGCGACTTCGCCCTGCTCTGGTTGGGACAGTTGATTTCGCTGACCGGAGATTGGGTGCTTTTTATTACCCTTCCCTTTTATGTCTATCAATTGACCGGCTCAGCCCTGGCTACCGGCGCTATGTTCGTGGTGCAGATATTGCCGCGCGCGCTCTTTGGCTCGCTGGCCGGGGTCTTCGTTGATCGCTGGAGCCGCAAGTGGACCATGATCGCCTCTGACCTCTCGCGCGCGGGGCTGCTGCTTTTCCTGCTGTTCTTTCACTCGCGCGATCAGGTCTGGCTGGTCTATGTAGTTGCTACGCTGGAGACGACTATCTCGCTCTTTTTCACGCCGGCCAGAAGCGCTATCGTGCCGCATCTGGTGGAGCAAGATCAGCTGGTGGCCGCGAACTCGCTGGATAGCGTCGCCGATAACATGACGCGCATCCTTGGCCCGTCCGTTGGTGCGGCGCTCTTCGGCCTGCTCGGCGCGTTCGCCAGCGTGGCCATCATTGACAGCGCCTCTTATCTGTTCTCGGCGCTGTTGATCATGCTTATTCGCGTGCCGGCCAGCGCCGCCGAAGCGCGGGAGACAGACACGAAAGCGTCTGAAGCGAACGTTTCACCGAAAGAACGCTGGCTGGCTGTATGGCGCGAGTGGCTGGAAGGGCTGCGTATTGTGAAAAGTGAGCCGGTGATCCGGGGTATCTTTATCGTCCTGGGTCTGCTGGTGCTCGGCGATAGCCCATTGACGGCGGTGATTGTGCCCTTTGTGAAGAATGTGCTGCATGGCGACACGGCAACGCTGGGCTGGCTGATGACGGCGCGCGGGGCCGGCGGACTGCTGGGCAGCTTCATTACCGGCTGGCTCAGCAAGTATATACGCCCTTCACGCCTGATCATGCTGGGCCTGCTCATTCCCGGCGTCGTTATCCTGATCATCGCTAATATTCCCAGCATTCCTCTGGCACTGGTTTCGATCACGCTCATCGGCATTATCGTGATGTTCTGTATAATCAGCTCTGAGACGCTGATGCAGCAATCAGTGAGCGATGCCTACCGTGGGCGCATCTTCGGCTCCTACGGCACGACCAGTTCGCTGCTGGCGGTCATCGCCCTTGCTGTTGCCAGCCCACTGGGCGACCAGGTTGGCAGTATTCCCGTCCTCAATGCATCGGGCGCGCTCTATATCCTGGCAGGCCTATCGGCGCTGATCATGCTGGGAGGCGCGGTCATCCAGCAGCCAGCCAGGCCGCCAGCTACCGTAGAGCCCGGGGAGATGGCGGGAAGTTGATAAGCAAAACGGCTCATCCAGAGATCGGCCTGGTTGCATTTGA
>JAFMRP010001047.1 GCA_017354095.1 Ktedonobacteraceae bacterium | reverse complement strand
TATTCATATGCCCGTTCGGATAAAAAGGACGCGCCGCGAATATCGATTGCAGGGCGGTTAGTGGCGGATCTGCTGGTGACGGCGGGTGCTAATCGTGTGCTGGTGATGACGCTGCACGCGTCCCAGGTGCATGGTTTTTTCAGTGTGCCGACAGATCATTTAAACGCGTTGAATGTGCTGGCGCATCATTTCCGGTCGCGGGATTTGAGCAATACGGTCGTTGTTTCGCCGGACCTGGGCAATGCCAAATCGGCCTCTCATTTTGCGCGGTTGTTGAAAATTCCCGTCGCGGCTGGCAGCAAGAGGCGGTTGAGCGATGAGCGGGTGATTATTGATACGATTGTGGGAGAGGTAGAAGAGAAAAACGTGATTGTGCTGGATGATGAGGTCGCGAATGGCGGAACGCTGTTGGAGCTGCTGGAGCGGCTGCGCGAGCGCCATGTTGGCAAGATCGCGGTGGCCTGTACGCACGGGGTATTCAGCCGGCGTGCTATCGAGCGTTTGAGGGAGCAAACTGATATCGAGGAGATTGTTACCACCAATACGGTACCGATTACCGAGGAGAAGCGGCTGCCGAACATGACTATTCTCTCAATTGCGCCTCTGCTTTCGGAGACGATCCGGCGTATTCATAACGGCGCGTCGGTCAGCAGCCTGTTTCTTGATACCATGTAGGTCGAGGGAAGGGTTTTTCCCTGCAAAGCAAAGTCATCGCCGTAGTTTGATCGAACGTGCTTATTGGTGAGAGCGGTGAGGCAGGCGAAGGCATTTCTGAAGCAGGGGGAAGATCGTTGAAGGCCAGAATGATGCAGCCCAGCGGCAATCTTGCCGGGCGTCTTTTACGTCCATTCCAGGAGTTCGCGCAGGCCGAGACATCTGGTGGAATTGTGCTGCTCTGCTGTACGGCTATCGCGTTGGGCTGGGCGAATTCGTTCTGGTCCGCGAGCTATAGCCAGTTGTGGGAGACGCATTTCGCGCTGAGTTTCGCATCCTGGAAACTGGATAAGTCGCTGCATTTCTGGATCAATGATGGACTGATGGCGGTATTCTTTTTTCTGGTGGGGCTGGAATTGAAGCGAGAGGTACTGGTGGGTGAGCTGGCTTCGTTCAGGCATGCTGTGCTACCGCTGGTAGCGGCTGTGGGGGGTGTGATTTTTCCGGCTATTATTTATGCGATTTTTAACGCGGGTGGCCGGGGGGTTGCCGGTTGGGGTATTCCGATGGCGACGGATATCGCCTTCGCGCTGGGTGTGCTGGCGTTACTGGGCGAGCGTATTCCGCTCACGCTCAAGATTTTCCTGACGGCCTTCGCTATTTTCGATGACATTATCGCGGTGATGATGATCGCGTTTTTTTATAGTGGTGGTATCAATCTGCTCGCGCTGGGCCTTGCCGGCGTGGTACTAGTGGGGTTAGTCGCGATTAATCTGCTTGGTGCGCGCGCGCTGACGGTGTATATTGCGCTGGGTGTTGTGCTCTGGCTGTTGATTTTGCAGTCGGGCATCCATGCTACGATAGCGGGTGTGCTGCTGGCGATGGTGATACCCGCGCGGGCGCGCATCGATGCGCAGGATTTTCTGGACGAGGGATATGCTCTGCTTGGCGAGTTTGAGCGAGCGGATGCGCCGGGAATCGGGTTGTATATGAACGACGACCAGCAGTCGGCGGTGCAGGCGCTGGAGGTTGCTGCTGAGCGGCTGCAGACCCCTTTACAGCGCCTGGAGCATATGTTGCATAATCCGGTTTCTTTTGTTGTTGTGCCGCTTTTTGTGCTGGCGAACGCGGGTGTGTATCTGCGGGGTGGGGCGCTGCTGGATAATCTGTTCAGCCCTGTGAGTCTGGGGGTGTTTTTTGGGTTAGTCGTTGGTAAGCAACTGGGGATCACGCTTTTTTCCTGGCTGGCGGTTGTGTTGCGGTGGGCAGAGCTGCCGCGGGATGTGAGCTGGCTGCACATCTATGGTGTGAGCTGGCTGGGGGGTATTGGTTTCACGATGTCGCTTTTCATCGATGGGCTGGCATTTGAGCAGACCAGCCAGGAGATGCTGGACCAGGCCAAGGTGGGTATTCTGCTGGCCGCGCTGATTGCCGGAAGCGTGGGTTATGTGATCCTGCGGCATGCCTGCCGGGTCGGGCAAGAGGCTGTGGTCGAGGCTGGTTAGGTTCTCTGGCCACCCGCGTTCCACCGGCCACCCGCAAGGGGTGGCCTTACATTTTGGGTGATGGGAGAGGCCTGGCAGCCTTTTTTGGGGAATCGATGTAAGAAACCCTACACACCCTACACAGCCGCTTCCCAGGCCTGTTCAAACCCTACACAGACCCTACACAGACCCTACACACCCTACACAGCGGCTCCAGAGGCCAAATTTATGGCCAGTTCGGTGATTTTTGGATTGATAGATGTATATGTATCATCATGGCGAGAGGGATGTGAAAATCTTTAATGGTATTTTTATGAGTGCAGAGAACGATGGTGGGATGGGCAGTCATGGCAAGCGGGCGGAGTGAGGGAGAGAGGGGGAGAGTGATGAAAATACATGTTTTGCTTTTTATGCTTTTATCAATAGTTGTGTGATTGTTTTTTTGTCATAACTTTGTATTGTAATATGTTGATATTGCTATTTATACTATGCTTATGCGTTCAAGTGGGGTTGTTGTAAGTTTTTTTTGTTGTGTGGAGGCAGAAGGACTTCTCGCCTCCTGCGGCGGCTCGCGGGAGTTTTTGGAGCGCAGCGCGATGCTG
>JAFMRP010001046.1 GCA_017354095.1 Ktedonobacteraceae bacterium | reverse complement strand
GCACATGTCCACGATCACAATATTGCCAGAACATCCAGCTCTTTACATTACTCCACTGGACTGGGGTAAATACATCGCGCATCCATACAGCATAATCCTCAAAATTGCCCTGGATATATTCTACATATCGATCGTGGTCTGTGTAAATCATAGGTTTCATGCCATAATGCTGTTCCAATCGATCAAGGAACACCCTGATTTCGCGTATCATCCCCGCGTGGTCCGTGCCCGATACTTCCAGGTCCAGCACGGGTGGCAGCATCCCTGCTTCTTTGGGGACCATACTGATATAGTTGTCCGCCTGCTCAGCACCGGTCAGGTACGTCGTATAGAAGTGATAAGCCCCTCGCAGTAGCCCCTGTTCTTTGGTGCCCTGCCAGTTCGCCTGAAAGTAGGCATCCTGATACGTCCTGCCCTCGGTCGCCTTGATGAACACAAATTTGTACTGGCCAGTCTGGGCAACGCGTTTCCAATCAATACGCTTCTGATAGCTCGACACGTCAATGCCCTGTACATTGTAGTGCGACGCAAACAGGTAGTTTGGCCAGATAACTCCTGTATACAGCAGTATGGCCAATGTCAGCAGGCACACAAGTGCCAGCAGCACTGCCGGCACTCCTCTGCGTTTCAGCAATTTCCGTGCTTTGTCCATTGATTACCCTCCAGTGAGATGGGTCTATAAGGACTGCCTGGCCTTTTTGCTCAAAAAAGATGTACAGATCGTTGACAGCACCAGGGCTAGAACCAGCCTAGATGAGTATCTTGCCGTCTTTCAGGAAAAGCGTGTCATCCACCCAGACCTCGCCCGATTGGCGCAGATCGCAGACCATATCCCAGTGCAGCGCGGACTGATTGCGCCCGCCCGTCTCCGGGTAGCTGGCGCCAAGCGCGAGATGGACCGTCCCACCCATTTTTTCATCGAAAAGGATATTCCTCGTCCCACGAGTAATGCCCGGATTGTTGCCAAAGGCAAATTCGCCCAGGAAGCGCGCTCCCTGATCCAGGTCGAGCATACGCAGCAGATAATCCTCTCCCTGCCCGGCACTGGCCTCAACGACCTTACCCTCGCGGAAGACAAGACGAATATCTTCAACTCCACGCCCGTTTAGGCTGGAAGGGACGCTGAAACGAATCTTACCATTGGCGCTGTCCTCAACCGGGCTGGTGAAAACTTCCCCGCTGGGAAAGTTGCGCTTGCCATCACTATTAATAAAAATGCGATCTTTGATCGAGAGCGTCAGATCAGTATCCTCGCCGATGACGCGGACTTTTTCGTGTCCGGCCAGCCAGTCCACAAGGCGCTGCTGCTGCTCGGAAAGCTCCTTCCAGCGCACGATCGGATCAGCATCATTGAGGAAGCAGGTGGCAAGCACAAACTCTTCGAACTCACGCAGCGACATACTGGCATCCTGGGCCAGAGCCGAGGTGGGATAGAGCGTCAAACACCAGCGAAACTCACCGGCCTGCTCACGCTGACGACGCGTCTGCATAAAAGCGCGAGCGGCACGTTGCCGGATGGCCAGTCGCGCCGGATCAATATTGCTCAGCGCCCGGGTGTTGCTGGCTGTATTGATAGTCAGCTGGGCGGTGGCACGTTCGGCAAGCATCTGGCTCACTGGCGAGATCCAGCTGAGCTGTTCATCACTGCCCTCTTTGAGCAGGATCTCGTCCAGGTGATCCAGCCCGATGACCGGGATTGGGTGTGCTCCCGCACGCAGCGCCTCGCCGTAGACTGCTTCTACCAGCGGCGCGGCCAGGGGACTGGTATTGATAGTAAGAATATCGCCAGGCTTTAAGTAAAGGCAATAATGTACCAGCGTGTGCGCCCAGCGTGCGATACGAATGTCTTGCATAGTTGGTGTTCTTTTCTAGAATGTCTGCTTCACCTGGCTGGCACCAGGAAAAAGGCGCCGCCACAGGCAGCGCCCCACACATTGCAGATAAATGGTGTCTCGTGGGTCATCCCCTTACAAGGGTAGACCCATACCAGTTTCTAAGCGCGTTCCAGGGCACGCTGAATGGCTCTGCGTGTCACCACGGCCGTCATCTGGCTGCGATACTCCGGTGAACCATGAATATCACCCACCATCTCCAGACCCTCGGCAGCATGGCTGGCGGCCTCAGCAATCGTCGCCGCATCGAGCTTTTTGCCAACCAGAGCCGCTTCGGCCGCACTGGCGCGCGTTGTCTGCATCGCCGCTCCCGTAATCACCAGGCTGGCCGCCGCGCAGATGCCATCAGCGTTGCGCGTGATGACAGCGGCACACCCGGCAATCGCGTAGTGCGAGGCCTTGTTCGCCAGCTTTTCATACGCGCTCCCCGTATGAGCCGCAGGAGTTGCGAAGCGCAGTTCGGTGACGAGCTCATCCGGCTCAAGCGCGGTTTCAAAAGTACCGGTGAAGAAGTCATCAGCTTTGATCGTGCGCTTGCCCTTGGGACCCTGCACGACAACCTCTCCCCTCAGCGCCAGGATCACGCCGGGCAGATCGCCCGCCGGGTCCGCGTGCGCAGCGCTGCCACCGATCGTACCACGGTTGCGCACCTGCTGGTCGGCGATCAGTGAGGTGCATTCAGGCAGCAGCGGGAAGTAACGGCGCAAAACCTCTGACTGCTCAATAGCGCTGTAGGTCGTCATCGCCCCGATGGCCACGGCGTTGCCTTCCTCGCGGATGTAGGACAGGCCATTAATCCTGCCAATATCCACCAAGTGGCCAGGCTGCGATAGGCGCAGCTTCATGGCC